>JAZSFG010000115.1:0-7558 GCA_045532065.1 Ruminococcus sp.
TCAGAAGAGCCATCAGAAGAGCCATCAGAAGACCCTTCAGAAGAGCCATCTTCAGAAGAGCCAAGTGAAGATCCATCAGAAGAACCTGTTGGAACAATCACAATCTACTTCCAGAACAACTGGTTATGGACAGATGTTAAGATGCACTATTGGGGTGGCACACAGGCTGGTACAGAGTATCCAGGCACTCCAATGCAGTTGTTTAAAAACGACGGTACATACGACGTTTATATGTTAGAAGTTCCTGCTGATATCGAAGGATTCCTTATCGATGGTATCAAGAACGACGGTTCAGGCGCATTAGATAAGACTCCTGATGTTAAGGAAGGCTTCTACGATGGTATCTGCTACTATATGAAGTGGGAAGACGGCAACGCAGTCGGTTCAGTAGACATTACTGAAATCTTCCCAGACGAAGATCCTTCAGAAGATCCAAGTGAAGATCCAAGTGAAGATCCATCAGAAGATCCATCAGAAAAACCTTCAGTTCCTGAAGTTAAGGCTGAGAAGGTTGAAGGCTTAAAGCAGACAGCTGCTACAAGATACACATTCACAATCGAGTGGGATGCAGTTGACGGCGCTGTTAAGTACTGGGTATTCATGAACGGTTCATGTAGCTATGCTACAACTGAGACAACATACACAGTTACTAAACGTACAGTTGGCACAGACTACGAAATTTTCGTAATCGCTGGTTATGCTGATGGTACAATCACACCTGTTGACAAAGCAGAGGCTATCACAGCTTCTACAGAAGCTTACGACATCTCTAGTGGTTTCGTAACTGACGCATACTACATTGACTTTATGTGGGATATCGAAGGTTGCGACAAAGCATGGATCAGCTACGGCACAGATCCTGATAACCTCAGAATGAGAGCTGCTTCTCTTACAGGCGAATACAGATTAGAGAACCTCAAGTCTGACACAACATACTACATCCACTTCATCTATCGTATCGATGGTCTCTACTACTACGATTCAGAAGTATTTGAAGTTAAGACTGAAATCGACCACAACCTCGTAGTTGATGCTTCTATCACAGAAGAGGGTCTTGCAGTTGATTGGGAAGCTATTGACGGTGCTACAAAGTACTGGGTAACAGTTGAAACAGCTGACAACACATACATTTATAGCACAGACGCTGCTACAACAGAGTACCTCGTAGCTGGTTACAAAGGCGAATGCACTGTAACAGTTAAGGCTCTTGTTAATAACGGCACAAAGGTTACTAACTATTATCCTGTAGAAGTATAATCCACTTGTAAAAGTGAATTAAACTGAATAGTTTTTTCGGGAGGCCCTTTTGGGTCTCCCGATTTTGTTTTATTACATTATTTTAACTTGACCTGTGCTTCTTTCTAATTTAGAATAATAGAAAAGATACTAGTAAGGGAGAACGAATGTGAAAGTTGGAATTCTGACCTTCCACAGAGCTGCAAATTTCGGTACAGCTTTACAGGCTTTTGCAACAGAAAAGGGAATAAAAAAACTCGGGGTCGAAGCGGAGATTATAGATTATCGACCTGAATATATCGAACGTACTCTGAAAACACGCAGAATTAAAGACGCAAAATCCGTAAAGGAACTCGCATCTATAGTGGTTAACGGAGTGCTTTACCCGAAGATGGCAAAGCGTAAGACAGAAAATTTCATGAAATTTTTCGGTTTTATGCAGGTAGGGGATAAGGTGTGCACTAATACAGATGAAACTGCCTCTCGAGCTTTAGATTACGATGTCGTATTGTCAGGCTCAGATCAGCTTTTTAACAGTAATGTTACAGGCGATGATTTGACGTATTTTCTTCCGTTTGAACATAGAAGAAAGGTGACTTTTGCGTCGTCTTTTGGTGGTCGCGAGTTGAGTGACGAAAGAGTCAAAGAGATTGCTCCGTTTTTCTCACAACTTGATAGTCTTGCAGTGCGCGAGAAGTCTGCGCTGAGTTTGCTCGATAAAATTAAAAATGTGAATCCTGATGCGGTAAACGCAACCTGCGTTTTAGACCCGACCTTTCTGCTCACAAAAGATGAGTGGAACGAGTATGCGAGTTCGGATGTGAATCTTCCAAAGGATGGATTTATTCTCACTTACTATATGATAGAAACTCCGCTTCTTGAGAGTATTACAAAGGCACTTGTGCAGAAAACCGGGCTTAAGGTTGTTAACATCAAACCATCAAAAAAACAGGTTCTCTTGCATAAGGGTAAGAACCTATCTAACGCCGGTCCATGTGAATTTTTGCAGTGCTACAAAAACGCGTCCTATGTTGTTACCAATTCGTTCCACGGTACTGCGTTTGCGATGAATTATTCAATTCCGTTTTTTACATCTACTTTACCTGTTTCTATGGCGGGTGAGGTTAATGCCAGGCTTACGGATATTTGTGAACTGTTTGATTTGTCCCATAGATTTGTTGATTCGTACGAGAAACTCGAAAAAACAGACCTCACAAAGCCATTCGAAAAATCAGTAGAACAGATTATAGAAAAGTTAAGAGAGCATTCTTTTGATTATCTTAAAGACGCTCTCGAAATATAAAGAGAAAAGCACCCATCATTTTGATGGGTGCTTTTTGTTTTAATATTCGACATCTATGTATTGCATTGAGCTTTGATACGCAGCTTCGACACCTTTGAAAATCTCTGCGAATTCGTCATTAAGCTCGCTTGGAACTTCGTATACGTAGTCGAGCTGCAAAGCATCTGAATATTTAGAAAGTGAGTAGTTACCTGTATTATCTTTGAACAACTCATAACCGTATGTTGCGAAATACCCGTCTTCGCTTATCAGTTCCACAGTAGTGATGAAAGTGTTGTTGTCATAACTCATTGAATCTATTTCTTCTGGTTTTTCGCTGAGGACTTCATCGATAATCTTTGCTTCTTCTGCTGTCAGAGTGCACTTGTAATACTTATCTTCTAAAGTCTTTTCATCAAAATACCAGTATTCATAACCGTAGGTTGTGAAGTTTACGCCCTTTTCAACTTTTTTGCTTACTTCGTCATAAAGTGATTCTTTGCAGTATATTACGTTTGTACCTTCGCCCGATCGGTATCCCATACTTTCATAGAGAAAACCTACTGTCGTGTACACCGGATTGTACTCAGTTTCATATTGGTCGTACAAATATCCGTAAATGAAATTTTCGTCTTTGCTTAACTGAAGCTCAACACACAGCTCCTGCGATAAAAGTACCGGCACATCAGGTTCAGTTATATATATTGGGTCCCAGTTTGAATTTGAAAAGGCAGGATATAGATTTTCTGAGCAGTCAATTTTTCTGTAAACTTCGTCGTGATATGTAATAGAATCTGTGTTACCTTTTTCTGTCCATGTTGCGTGTGCTTCACGCATATCGTCAAGCTCTGAACATCCCGAAAAAGACAGACACATCACAACTACAGCTAAAATGAGTGCTGAAATTTTAAATATTTTTTTCATATCTGTCCCTCCTTACTCGAGATTAAGTTTTCTATCAATTGTGCGTTTTGTGATAGAATAACCGATGATAATTATAATTGAAGAAATCACAAAAGTAACAGCAAATGTCAGGTGATTAGCAAAAATAGGATGTTTAACGAGATATTCAACCAGCTTTTCGAGACCAAACTGTTCGTAAAATACTGTGATAACAATAGTGAACACTGTGCTGATTGACTGAACAATCAGGTAGTAGATAAAGTAGAAGCCGATTGCAGCACCAATACGGTTTTTCTTTGCACGCTGTCCTAAGGTGATGCAAGCGTAGAATACCATATACATGGTGATAAAGCTAATAACGAGAGTGAGGATAAATTCACCGATAAACAGACCTGCGTGTACACCGCACTGAGCAAAGAGCTGCTTTATGTAATAACCGATAACCTTGAAAATTTCGATACACACATCGCCTAAAGATGCACAGCAACCTGCGATTAATATCATCACAAGACTTGCAATCTGTGAGAGTACAGCAATGGCTGTCTTAACAAAAAGATGCTGATTTGTTGTTACAGGTAACGTAAGTGTGAGGTAACCTTCACTTGAGAACATATTCTGATAAAATCTTCTTACACCGAAAACTGTGGTGAGTACCGAACATACAACAGCACCGATGCAGAGCATAACAAGTGATGAGTAAAATACAATATAGTATGCTTCTGTTTCGCTTTCAAAAAGCTGAACGAATCTGCACATTAAAGCGATACCAATGAGCAGTAAGTGCATCGGCACGATAACTCGTGTGTACGCTTTGAGTTCGTGTTTAAAAAGTTTCTTTACCATCTGAACACCTCCCTGAACAGTTCATCGACACTCTTAGCGTGTTCTTCTCTGATGTCGTCGATGGTTTTGTGCAGTAAGATTTCGCCATTCTGAATAAAAATTGCTTCGTCTAAAATCTGCTCGATATCTGAAATAAGGTGAGTGGAAATAAGTACAGTTGCGTCTTGATTATAGTTGTTGATAATAGTTGAGATGACGTAGTCACGCGCTGCAGGGTCGACACCCGCGATAGGCTCGTCAAGAACGTAAAGTTTCGCGTTTCTGCTCATAACGAGAATAAGACAAACCTTCTCTTTGTTACCTTTTGAGAGAGTTTTTAATTTCATTTCAGGGTTGATACCTAAGCGCTTGAGCATTTCGTATGCGAGCTCTTCTCTGAAATCAGCGTAAAAGTCAACGAAGAAGTCTACAATCTGTTTAACTGTCATCCAGGAGTTGAGGTAAGAGTTGTCAGGAAGATAAGCAACCTCAGCTTTTGTCTTGACGCCAGGTGCGTTGCCGTTAACTAAAACCTTGCCCTCAGTCGGAGTCAGAAGTCCGTTGATAAGTTTAATTAATGTTGTTTTGCCTGAGCCGTTAGGTCCTAGTAGACCAACGATTTTACCGCTTTCTAAAGTCAGGTTGATACCCTTAAGCGCGGTTGTGTTAGCGTATTTTTTTGTGAGATTTTCACACTTTAAAAGTTCACTCATAATCCCACTCCTTTACATAGTTTTTGATTTGCTCGGTGTTCATACCAAGCGCGATTAATGATTCAAAATAAGCCTGAGTTTTCTCATAAACAAGGTTGTCGAGAGTTTCTTTCGCTTTTGCGATGTTTTCGCTTACGAACCATCCCGAACCACGAACAGAGTAGAGGATACCATCCTGTTCGAGTATTTCAAATGCTTTTTGAACTGTGTTAGGGTTAACACCTGCCAAAAGCGCGGTTTCGCGTACGGAAAACATTTTTCCACCCGGTGTGAATTCACCGAGTGCGATTTTTAAGCATACTTGTTCACAGATTTGTGGACACAAAGGTTTTGATTTGTCTAAAGTCCACTTCATTAAAACACCTCCTGAAAAGCAACTGTATTACTTCACTAGTACAATAATACAGTTTGCACTCTGAAATGTCAACACTTTTTTGGAAAATTTATATTTTCAAAGCTAGTGTTTGGCAAAAAAATGGCTTATTAATGCGGTTTTGAAAACAATAAAATTATTATAATAAAAAGAAATCCCCACCTGCTAACTGTACTAGCAGATGGGGAATAGGTGTATTAAATTTCTGTAGAAGAATTAATTTTCTATACTATATTCGCGTTTCTGGCTTTCTGTAAGTGAGTTACCAACAAGCATGTTGTTAGCCTTTTCGATTAACTGCTCAGGTGAGTAAATCTTGAAATAGCCTAAAATATCTCTTGTTGGGTCTGTTTCACTGTTACCAAATACTAACGCGGTATTCATATCATGGTTGAAACCTACGCAGTAATCAATAGAAGAGTTTACTTCCCATGTTTTGCAGTCGATGATATTGAGACAATGTCGCGCATTAACGATAAGTCTGTCTTTTTCGCTGTCATCCCAGAAAACGTCGCCTGAAGAATAAGTGAAGTAAAGTGAGGTAGAGCAGAGTTTTTCACCTTTCTCTATATCGTAAACGGCCAGTTCTTCGGTCTTGTAGATAACTAAAAGTTTGTTATCAATCGTGTAAGTGCTGACAGGAACTTTGTTTTCCATACTGATTTCGTGCTTTAGTTTCATGTCTTCATCATAAACCTGAATATCACTTTCTGAAAGAAGAATAATATTCGACGCATCTTCTGAAACAACAGTGTACTCAGGATATGCAATGCCGTTTAACTTAATTTGCTTATCGTTGTATACCATATCAAGTTTCAACTTAGGGTCGTCGTAATCCCACGCAAGATAAAGCGAATGTTCAGGAATAGCCTTGAAATAGAAGAAATCCTCTACAACATCTTCATAGATTATTTCTGATTTTTTCGTTTCTATATCCATACGATAGATGTCGTTTGTTCTTTCAAATGTTTCCGGGTTTTTTGTAGCGGTCAGAAAATAGATGTGACCATCATAGTAGTGTGCATCACGCAAATTATAGGTGTATTCATCGTCGAAGAGTATGGTGTCGGTTTTTCCGTTTGCCATATTCAGTTTATATATACCTTTTGACGAAAGGACTATTATCTCATCAGGATTTTCAGTAGTGAGATAAGTGCCGGAAATATTTGAAGTATTCAGCGTTTCCGCAAAAGTAGTTGACGCGGTGATTTCGCTTTTGTTGATGTCGTAACAGTTAATCACCGTCTGAGAATTGATATAATCATAGAAAACGATGTAATTACCAATCTGTGTACCATTTGTAGACATAGTGAAATTGTTCTCGTTTTCATAACAAGTAACCCAGTTCTTATCGTACAAGCCGTATTCGTACATATATATGCCGTTAGAACCTTCCGAGACAACGAATATTTTTTCTCCGATTTGACCGCTTTCGATATTATCCACATAGTGTTTTACTGAACTACAGAAAGAATTATCGAAGCTGTATCTTGCAGATGATCCGCTTGATAACAGGAATTCTATTCCGCTGTCATAAACCCTGGATGTTACAATAGGGTCAGGCATCACGATTTTGTCGAGCATCTTACCGCTGTACAAATCGGTTACAAGACATATGTTTCCTCTGCATAAATACACAGCTTCATATTTTTTTCCGTTGTGGTCTGCGAAAATATCTCCATATACGTCGTTTGTATAATTAAGCTGGTTATATTCAAGTTTATCATTCCACTGTAGTTCTGCGTTTAAATCATAGCAGTAGATTTCTCTTACAGTGTTTTGATATATTGTAGAACTGCCTACAGTTAATTGTGCTTTTTGGCTTTCTTCTATCAAAGACGGAGTACTAATAACGACAACTCGGTCATCGCTGACAAACTTTAAATTAAGAATGCAATCTGTTTTAAGATGTGTAGCTTTGTAAGTACCCTTTTCTACATTCCAGATATAGATGTCGCCATCGGTGTTGCTGGAAATGATATAGTTTTCATTTTCGGATACGGCGTACTTGCTGAAAATTATGTAATCGTATTCCTCGAGTTCCTTGACAGTGAGCTCCTTAGCTATGGCGCCGGTGTCTATGTCTGTAAGAATAAGTCCTTTAGTGTTGCTGAAGACAATCATATTCTTCTCATACATAACACCAAAAGAAGTTTCAGACACTTCGGTTTCCCACAGCTTTTTATCTTCTTTTACATTGTAGCAGGAGATAGTGTCAGCGAGAACAAT
>JAZSFG010000058.1:0-6918 GCA_045532065.1 Ruminococcus sp.
GTCCTGAGGTATAAATTTAAAAGAAAGAAGCAATTTGCAAAACAGTTTGCGTATCTTTTACATAGGCAGGTTTTACACTCGTACCCCGATATGATTTTTGACTACATAACCTATGTCCCGATGCACAAGAAGGCGCTGAGAAAACGCGGTTTTAACCAGTGTGAGGCGCTCGCAAAAGAGTTGTCGATACTGATGGGGATTCCGTATAAAAACACTCTTATAAAAATCAAGGATACTCCGCAACAGCACAAGCTGGAAATGAAAGACCGCTACACAAACTTAATCGGTGCTTTTAAAGTCTACGACAAAGAAGTTGTCAAGGATAAATCTATCCTTTTGCTCGACGATGTCATCACAACAGGCTCGACTTTAGGCGAATGTGCGAAAACGCTACAGAGAGCAAAGCCGTCTCACATCTGCTGTGTCACACTTTTAAGCGTTGCAAATCTGTTTTATTAACTTGAAAAATAAGTTTCACTGATATATAATCGTATCATAACTGAAAGGTGGTACAAAAATGGATATAGCTCTTGATTTAGGTACAGGCAACATCCGAATTTGTGTTGAAAACGACGGTAAGGTTGTTGACCAGCCGTCGGTTATATCATACGATAAAACTACGAACGAAATTCTGGCTTTTGGCGACGAAGCTTACAGAATGCTCGGCAGAACATCTAACCGTATAGATGTTGTATTTCCGCTTGAATCCTCTGTTATCGCACAGTCGGGTTTAGTCGAAGAACTTGTCAACATCGTTTTGTGTGAGGTGTGCCAGAGCCGTGTTGTTATGCCACGAGTGCTCGCGTGTATTCCGGGCGAAATCACCGAGGTCGAAAAACGCGCTATCGTCAACGCCATTTCTAGTTTCGGAGTTCGACGCGTTCTGCTTTTAGAGTCCACAAAAGCGGCTGCTTTCGGCTGTAATAAGGACATTATGTCGCCTCACGGCACGATGATTGCTGATTTAGGCGCAGGTTCTGCTGACATCGCTGTACTCACTTTAGGCGGTGTGTCAGTCGGTAAAACTATTAAGTGTGCAGGCAACGCGATGGACGAAGAAATCATCAAGTACGCCAGAAGAAAACACAACCTCATCATAGGCAAAGCGATGGCGCAAAGCTGTAAAGAAGCTATCGGCACCGTTATGTACGAAAATGAGGAGCGCACATTCAGATTAAAAGGCAGAGACAGCGTAAGAGGTCTTCCGAAGTGGGTCGATGTCACATCTTCTGAAATTATGGAAGTTATCTTTGACATCGCGAAAAACATCGGTATCGCTATCGCTGACGTGCTCGAAGACACTCCTCCTGAACTGCTTGCTGATATTCACACAGACGGAATCACTTTAACGGGAGGTTTAGCGGCACTCAGAGGTATGAAAGACTTAGTCGAAAACGCAACTTCGATTAAAGTTACTATCGCAAAAGAGCCAAGTGACAAGGTAGTAAAAGGACTTTTCAAAGCTACTGAATATATCGACGAAGCCGAAGCACAGAAAAACAGCTTAAACCCTCTTATGATGGTGTATTAAATTAGTAAAAAAGGACTTTCAGCAGAAAGTCCTTTTTTGTTTTTTATTAACCATTATCGGAAATTCAAATTCGTTGTGCACTTTAGATGAAGAAAATCTAAAAAAACAGTGCTATTTGCCAATAGTTAAGCTCCTATTTCTTGTGATAAAATAAGAATGTAAAAAGCAAATGATTGCTACAAATCATTTTTTATTAATAACATTATTTTTTAAGAAAGAGGTGTTTATATGAAAAAGTTTAGAACTATATTTTCATTTTTTATGGTGATTGTAATTATTTTAGTGTGCACTACTCCTTGCCTTGCTTTAAACTCCAATTATCTATCTAACAAGTTAGACTATGGGCTTATTGATAAATTAAAAAAAATCGAAAACAATGAAAATATTACAGTCTCAATATGGTTTGATGACATTGACATAAAACATGTAAAAAATAAGTTGCGCTCAAAATGTATTGATATTAAAAGTCCAGATATATATGAAAGTTGAAGAGCTATTGTTCGGAGAATTGTGCGATATACCAGCAGGGTATTTAGGCGACTATCTTTACTATGCAAAAGAACACTACAAAGATATTACTGTAGAAGATTTTCAATATATTAGTTCAAAAAAACGAGAAACCTTCAGAGATGAATATAAAAATCTTAATAAAATTTATATAAATGAACTTAATAAGGTGTTAGAAGATAACGAAATCAAATACAACTTTGTTTCAAAATATGCACCTAATATCGAGGTCGAGTTATCAAAAAAAGAAATACTAAAAGTAGCTAAACTAACAACTGTAGACGAAATATATTTAGTCGACACTTACAGTAATATATATACATCAAAGAACATGGAACAAAATCTAACAATAGATGACGAACTAGTATTAGACCACACTTACTTTAATGTAACGGGTTTATCTACAGCTAGAGATGCGTTTGGACTAACCGGTGCCGGAATGAAAGTTGGAGTGATAGAATGGGAAGATAAACTGTTTACAGAAAAGTTTGACAACGAAAATATAACTATTTTGCAACAAGGAAATGCAGAAGATGATTGTCATAGTTCACAAGTTTGTGGCCTTATGATCTCAAATAGAACTGACTTTGTAGGAGCAATTCCTGAGTCCCATTTATATTATTCTGCCAATGGTAATAACACAAAATCCTCAATCGAAGAAATGATGGATTACGGAGTAAATGCTATTAATTGTTCTTTTTCCTCCTACATCGCTTCTAATCTGTACAACACATACACTGATGACGCTAAATGGTATGATCATATCGCTACTCAACATAATTTACATATTATTTTATCGTCTGGCAATGAGGGATCATCGGGTGTACCTATCAATATGTCCTATAACGCAATCGTAGTCGGTAATTGTGATCAATCTGGTAGCATAGCAAATGATTCTTCTCATGTAAATATTGATGAATCTAGTTACAAGCCTGATATTGTAGCTCCTGGTTTTAATCTAGCAATGCCATTTTACACTTATGGCTATGGCACCTCCGTATCGGCACCTCTCGTAACTTCCGCTGTTATACAGCTTTGCCAAGCTAGCCCTATCTTAGCCTCAAATCCTACTCTAATGAAAGCGCTATTACTTTCTTCTTCTAATATTACAAATGGAATGCAAAACGAACCAGTATTCTCAACTACCAATTCAGGCACTATCGCTTTAAGTAAAAAATATGGAGCTGGTAGACTTAACGTATCCAAAGCATATGAATCTTTTGTCACCAAAGGTAATTATATATCAAGCACCTTCTCAAGCAATTCAACTGGTGCTATTTTCAACAGAAACATCACTAAGGTTGCCAACAAAACTATTAGATTTTGTTTGACTTGGGATAAATATAATACAATTAACGGTGAACACAACAGCAATAGCATCAATTCCTCTCCTCTTGATAATTTACGTTTGACAGTAGTAACACCAAGCGGAACAATTTACAGTTCAAACTATATGTACGACAATAAGCAAATGATAACATTTAGTGCAACAGAAAACGGATACTACTCCATACGTGTATACAGAGAGGGAAGTTCTAATTCTAGCAATTCTGTTGATTATTCTATTTCGTACAGCATTTATTAAGAAGGAGGTAATCTAATGAAAAAAATAGTTAGTATTATAATTATTCTGTCTATACTACTTTTTTCTTATGTAATTCATGTTAGTGCATCAGATTCAGCCACTCCAATAGAATCATCTGATATCGAGTCTCAGGTAATGAGTGAAGCAGAAAAAGCTTTTGATGAATTATCTCTAAAATATCAACAGGAATATGGTTATGAGTTTAATGATGAATATTTTATTGCTATATGGGATTATTATTGCCATTTTTATGACGAAAGCACTATCGATTATGTCTATGTCCAATGGCATACAAACGGAGGGAGCGACGCGGTAGTAGGCGACAGGTTCTTAAACTATTGCATTAAAGCCTCTCAAATAAGTAGACCGACAATCGGCTTATACATATACGAAGTAAAAAGTAAAAAAATATACACATTTGAACAAGCTGAATCACAAGCAGAATTTTATCTAAGAGACTTTCTGGATAATCATAAAAACGAATTAAGCCCTCACTACCAAGTATATAAAAGCGGTGATATGAATTTTGACGATGCAATAACCGTACTTGATGCTACGTTAATACAAAGAGCTGTCGCAAAAACTGATGATTATTCACAATATGATTTATTTACTGACGTGTACTATACAGGAGTAAGTAAAATATACTTTATATCAGATATAAACTATGATGGCAAACGCGATATTTTAGACGCTACTGCTATTCAGCGACAACTAGCAAAGCTCGAGTGATTTATAAACTAAAAACAGCGATGGGATTACCACCGCTGTTTATTTTTTATTCTCTTCGTAAACTCTGGAATTTGTACAGTACTGACATCACTAGTTTTGTCGGAACAAATCTGAGTAAAAACGGCACAAACTTCATAATACCAGGCAGGATAACGAGCTTGCCTTTTAACGCTTTGTCTACAGCGAGTTTCGCAACATCCTCGCTTTTCACTCCTGCGATTAAGAATTTCACGTTAGCAACGTCGAAAAACTCGGTGTTGATAGGACCAGGACAAAGGGCAGAAACTGTCACCTTGCTTTTACTCTTTTTAAGCTCTTTATAAATAGCTCTGGTGAGTGCCAGAACGTAGTTTTTAGTAGCGTAATATGTAGCGAGCAACGGTCCTGACATAAAGCCTGCGATAGACGCAACGTTTAAGATAACGCCTGAGTCTCGCTTTACAAAATCTTTTAAATACAGCTTTGTCAGAATATGTAGCGCTTTTACGTTTGTGTCAATCATACAAAGCTCGCGGTCTAAATCAGTGTCAGAAAATTCGCCTGCTAAACCGAAACCCGCGTTGTTTATAAGCATATCGATCTGTATATCCTTTGTTTCTTCGTACACACGCATACACTCATCAGTTTTTGACAAATCTGCAGTGATGCATAAAACATCAACGTTTTTAGCCTTTTCTTTAAGCTCGAGCAGTCTGTCACTTCTTCGTGCCACAACTACCAAATCCCATCCTTTTTGTGCTAAATAAAGCGCCATATCTCTACCTATTCCCGACGACGCTCCTGTAATTAAAGCTCTCATAATATCACCCTCGGTTTGTACATATATTTTTCTAAATCAACTACCCCGTCTACTACCTCTACCCCTTCGTTTTGAAGGAGTTTTATCTGTTCGTTTTCACCACCGAAAACAAAGGCTTTTGACACCCTGCCCTCTCTGTTTACTACTCTGTGGCACGGGATTTTACTCTGGTCGGGGTTTACGTGTAGAGCGTAACCCACAACTCTTGCCCATCTCTTATTTCCGGCTAAAGTTGCGACCATTCCGTAGGTACAGACTTTACCTTTCGGTATAGTGCTGACCACCTCGTAAATTCTGTCATAAACGCTGTCCATTTAATCACCTTTTAAAAGCAGGCACACGGTATACCTGCAATATGTGCTTTTTCTTTTATCTTAACAAAACTTAGTCTAATTTATACTCTTCGTCTTTTACTTTTCGCTATTTCGTATGTTGTACTTTCACCATTCTTATCAACGGCATCATATTTTACGATATACCCGTCGTCATCGTGATAAAAGCGATACATATCTATACTGCAAGTGTGTCCTGTTTTCTTTATCTCATTGATTAACTCAGCAACTATTTCTTTATCAATCCGACTACCATCACAGCCCGAAATCCAACCGCAACACACACCATCAAGCATATCATAATCGTCTTCATCAACAGCATCACAACTCCACATAACCATCGAGTATAGCTTACCGTCTCTGTATGTATAGTTTTCGTGGTTTATCGCTGTGCATCTGTCAGCAGCAATATCACACAGCGTGCTACTTATCAACCTATTATTATCGTCATACTCAAATCGAGCTAATTGAGAAATTCCTCTGGATTTTCTGGCATTACGAAAACAAGTTAAATTAACAATATTACCATCATACTCTAAAACAACTCGTTCATCGTTATCGACACAATCCTTAGGAGGAATAAACTCAACTGTAAGTAGTCTGTCACTCTCATCAAAACCGTATTTGTGAGTTACTTCTGTTTTATCAGTTAATCTTTTTACTAATTTTCCTCTGTGAATATTACCTACTACCAAATCAATCGAAGGACTTGGATTATAATATCCTAAAAACAAATCCGAACCGCTACACAGTTCTTCCCTGACTACTCTTTTGTTCGCTTCTTTCAGCAATTTTTTGAGTTCATCTTTTTTGTTATTAACAATATTTGTGAATTCTTCGCAGTATTTTTTATATTCGCTGATAACCTCTTTTTTAGTAATCATACATTTTCTCCCTTTAAAAGCAGGCACACACTCTCGCAGTGCGCAGTACGTGGGAATAAATCGACAGGGGTTATTTCTTTTACAGAATATTGAAGCTCTTCGAAAAGCTTTAAATCACGAGCTAGGGTCGCAGGGTCACACGACACGTAAACTACACGTGAAGGCTGCATCTGAGTGATAGTGCGGATAAGTTCCTCTGTCAGACCTTTTCTAGGTGGGTCTACTACAACAACGTCGGGTTTTATCCCCTCTTTTTCAAGCTGTAATCCCGCTTTTGTTGCGTCACTGCAGATAAAACGAGCGTTTGTTATTCCGTTGTTTTTGGCGTTAATTTTCGCGTTTTCGATAGCTTCGTCGATAATTTCAACACCTATCAGCTCTTTGCAGTCTTTAGCCATCGTGAGTCCTATAGTACCCGTACCGCAGTAAAGGTCCATAAGCACTTCGCTACCTGTAAGACAAGCGTACTCTTTTGCTTTTTCGTAGAGCTTTTGTGCCTGAATTCGGTTCACCTGATAAAAAGCAAGTGGTGACAGCTCAAATTTCAA
>JAZSFG010000023.1:0-2309 GCA_045532065.1 Ruminococcus sp.
AAGTAAACGCACCTGCAGCCATAATGACTTTTGAGTCATAACCAGGCATATCAGACGGATACGGAGTAACAAAGCTATCTACAGGCGAACCTGCCTGAATACCTTTACAGAAAGCGATAAGATTTTCGCTGTTGTGAAGTTTTACAACCTCGATAATATCACCTCTGTCGTCACAAACCTTAGGTGAAACTTCATAACCAAGTTCTTCAAATAAAGCTGCTGTGAAAACTGCAGTTTTAAGCGCTTCTGCGACAACCTGTGGAGCGTGGAAAGCACCCATAAACATCTCTCGTAAAATAGAAAGTGTACATCCGAGTTCTTTACCTGTTCCGGGAGTTGTGAGTCTGTATGAACACATCTCGACCAAATCAGACTTACCTGCAATGTAACCACCTGTCGGAGTGATGCCGCCACCAGGATTTTTGATAAGTGAACCTGCCATAATATCAACGCCGTTGGAAAGTGGTTCGTCACACTCTACAAACTCGCCGTAGCAGTTATCAAGCATAATGATTGATTTATCAGTTACCGAGCGTACAACATCACAAATAGCTTTGATATCTTTACACAAAAGTGAATCTCTTGTTGAATAACCACGTGAACGCTGAATATAAATCATTTTCGGGTGCTTAGATGCAACCTCTTTAATCCTATTAAAATCAAGAGTACCGTCTTCTTTTAAATCAACCTGACTGTATTTAACTCCAAAATCCTTAAGTGAGCCACTATAGTCGGAATTTATGCCTATTGTACCCTGAATAGTATCGTACGGAGTGCCCGTTACACACACCATCTCATCACCCGGTCGAAGTATACCAAACAAAGCGACAGCTAAAGTGTGTGTACCGCTGACGAAGTTATGTCTTACAAGTGCGTCTTCAGCATCAAAAGCGTAAGCATAAACTTTGTCGAGAATCTCTCTACCTCTGTCATCGTAACCGTAACCAGTAGATCCTGCAAAATGGCTTTCAGAAACGCCTGAGAGCTGAAAAGCTTTAAGCATTTTCTGCTGGTTATATTCTCTGATTTTTTCGATTTTCTTAAAACTTTCAGCACATCTGTCGAGTGCTTTTTCAGAAAGCGATGTCAACTCATCGCTGAAATTATAGAATTTATTCAATTTAATCCTCCATAATAAGCTTTGTCCAACGAGAACTTAAGACAAAGCCTAGCTTTTCATAAAACCTGGTGTTTTTTTCAATTGTAGTGTAAATATAAACAGGTACACTTAAGTAATATTCCTGCGCTAAAGAGCTGACTATACAGCCTGCGTAGCCGTGTTTTCGATGCTCTGGGTGTGTAGCAACAGCACCTAAAATAACAGAAAAATCGGTAAAAGAAACAGTCATAGCACAACTTGCGAGCGTTTTATCTGCGTATACACCTTTTATATTACACAAATCTCTCATCTGTCTGCGTGAAACGTCTGATAAAAAGTGTAGATAATCAGGCACCAAAAAATCATCGCTTTCACAGGTGAGCAAAAGCGAATGATATTCTTTAAGTTTTGGTGTTATCAGCTCAAATTCATGCTCATTAACAACACAATTTTCATAAATTAAAATGTCGCCGAAGCACTGATTTTTATGCTCGATTTTAACACACTCAGAATACTTATTATCGAAAGTAACCGAGTGCTTATTCTGAAAATCAAGGAACATAGAAAGCTCTTCAAAATCAGTATTTTCACACGCGCAAACAACAAAGTCAGACTCAAGATTACACACAGCACAAACAATAGCGTTTTCATCAATCTGTACATAAAACTGAGCAAAATCAAACTCGTATCCGTAGCACAAAAAATGTGAGTAAATACGGGTACCGAAAGAGTCATTTTTACAGTAATTTTTGAACTCACTAAAAAGCTCAAATTTTTCGTCAATACGCTTAATCATTACAGTTCATTTACAAGCTGTTTAAAGTGGTTTCCACGCTGTTCAAAATCTTTATACATATCAAAGCTCGCACTAGCCGGTGACATGGATACAACATCGCCGAAAACGGCTAAATCATGCGCTTTTTTAACCGCATCATCCATAGTGTTAACGCGAACAACATTAATACCGCAAGAGCAGAAATCAGCGCTGTTTTTAACAGCGGTTTCAATCTTATCAGCAGTAGCGCCGAGTAGAATAAGATGCTTTACTTTTTTGCAGATTTTATCGCCTAAATCGGTGTAATCAAGGTTCTTATCATAACCGCCACAGATGAGCAGAATTTTATCGTCATAAAGAGACAAAGTACCGCTTGATGTACGAGTCGGACTACTAGCTATTGAGTCGTTATAGTATTTTACTCCGTCAAGCTCT
>JAZSFG010000038.1:0-5182 GCA_045532065.1 Ruminococcus sp.
ATATACTGAGAAGCAACTTCCATATCAACTTCACCGTCGTCTTTGAGGTTTGCGATACGGTTAACGAGCTTATTGTACGCGATAACAGTATTGTCTAAGATGTCAAAGTCGAACATCAGCGGCTTTCTGTAGTGGGACTGTAAGCAGAACATACGGTAAGCAAGTGGATTGTATCCCTTGTCTTCGAGCAGTGAAACTGTGAGGAATTCGCCCTTTGACTTACTCATTTTACCACGTCTGTCTAAAAGGTGGAGAACGTGGAACCAGTACTTGCACCACTGGTGACCGAGGTAGGCTTCACTCTGTGCGATTTCGTTTGTATGGTGTGGGAAAGCGTTGTCGACACCACCGCAGTGAATGTCGCAGTACTCGCCCAAGTGCTTGATTGAAATTGAGCTGCACTCGATGTGCCAACCCGGATAGCCGATGCCCCATGGTGAATCCCACTTTAGCTCCTGATCATCAAACTTAGACTTTGTAAACCATAAAACGAAGTCAGTTTTATTTTTCTTAGCTAAATCTTCTTCTACGTCGTCACGAACGCCTACTTCGAGGTCCTCTTCTTTCTGGTTGCCGAAAACGTAGTACTTATCAAGCTTTGAAGTATCAAAATATACGTTACCACCGCTGATATAAGCGTAGTCTTTCTCGAGCAACACAGATACCATATCAATAAATTCAGCAATACAGTTTGTAGCAGGCTCGACAACATCTGGAGTCTTGATGTTTAATTTTTCGCAGTCAGCGAAGAATGCGTCAGTATAGAACTTCGCGATTTCGAGAACAGTTTTCTTTTCTCTTTTTGCGCCTTTGAGCATTTTGTCTTCACCAGTGTCAGCGTCAGAGCTTAAATGTCCTACGTCTGTGATGTTCATAACTCTTGTTACGTCGTAGCCCGAATAACGCAGGTACTTTTCGAGTACGTCCTCCATAATGTATGTGCGAAGGTTGCCGATGTGAGCGTAGTGGTATACAGTAGGTCCACAAGTGTACATACGGACTTTTTTGCCCTCAAAAGGGATAAATTCCTGTTTTTCGTTTCCTAAAGTGTTGTAGAGAATCATTGTTTTTCCTCCAGTTTTCTTTTTAAATCGTCAATCTGAATCTGCATTTTGCACAGCTCCTGTGCGACAGGGTCGCTGTAGTGAATCTGGTCGAGGTAGTCGAGCTTCTGACCGTTAATCTTAACAATTCGTGCAGGAACACCAACAGCGGTCGCGTTGTCAGGAACTTCAGTAAGCACCACAGCACCTGCAGCGATTCGCGCGTTATCACCGACTCGAAATGGGCCTAAAACCTTAGCACCGGAGCCAACAAGTACGTTATTGCCGAGCGTTGGGTGACGCTTTCCGTGTTCTTTACCCGTACCGCCTAAGGTTACGTTCTGGTAAAGCGTACAGTTGTCGCCGATGATGGTAGTCTCACCAATAACAACACCCATACCGTGGTCGATGAAAAGTCCTTTGCCTATTGTAGCACCCGGATGAATTTCGACGCCCGTTTTATGTCGTGCGCGTTGTGAAATCCATCTGGCGATAAACTTCATATTGTGTCTGAAAAACCAGTTTGCGCGACGATAACTGCGCACCGCTTTGTATCCCGAGTAAAGGAAGAAAACTTCGAATTTACTGCGTGCGGCAGGGTCACGCTCCATAACGGAGTTTAAGTCCGCTATCAATGTCTTGAACATATATATTCTCCTTATTATAAAGGCAGACATAAAAAATGCGCCATCCCGAAAGGGACGACGCAGTCGTGGTTCCACCCAAGTTCAGCCGAAAAAATTCAGCCCTTTAATGTCGATAACGGTGACTACCGTGTGAAGATACTTTATTCCCCTCACAAGCTCACAGGTGCATTTCGCAAATTCTATCCCAAAGGGACTTCCAGCAAAACGTCCCTCTCTCTGGTGGTGTCAAAAAAGCTACTTCTCCTACTCAACGCCTTTTTATATAGTAGTATTATATACACATATTATGAAAATTGCAAGTATGTATTACTTGTCAGAAATTGCATCTTTGTTATCAAGTACGTAAATAAGACCCGAAATAACAGTAAATACAACAGAAATCCACATCAGCACTTCGCCGACAATAAAGAAGATGTTCTCGAGTATTTCTATAGCCACAACAGGAGTGCTTAAAACAGCGTAAACATCGAGCGCTACCTGAAATACGAAAACAGCGATAATAGCAATCATCTGTGTGACGGTTTTTACCTTGCCCCACATATTAGCGGCAACGACAGTACCGTTTGAAGCGGCAGAGAGCCTTATTGATGTTACGACAAATTCTCTGAACAGCACGATGAGGATAATAATAGGGTCGCACAGTCCTTTTGCTAAAAAGCAAACGAGTGCAGAAACGACTAAGATTTTGTCCGCAATCGGGTCAGCAAACTTGCCGAAATTAGTGATGAGATTACGCTCTCGTGCGATTTTTCCGTCGAAATAGTCGGTAAGTGAAGCCGCTCCGAAGATAAGCCCTGCGACTAAATAGTGAAACGGAAAGTCTATAAGCATACTAGCGACCATAAACGGAACGAGCACGATACGCATAATAGTTAACTTGTTCGGTAAATTCATACTATGCCTCCATTTCGCCCACTAAATCGCAGTCGAGATAATCTGTGATACGCACTTTGACGAGGTCGCCTGCTTTAGGTTTAATGTCGGAAATAGTGAAGAAAACGCACGGGTCAACCTCAGGTGCGTCGAGCACAGAGCGACCGAAGTAGCACTCAGCATAGCGATCGAAACCATCTACTAAAACGTCTAAAGTTTTGCCGATATATCTCTGACAGTTGTCGCTCATAATGATAGCCTGCTGTTCATTGATGATACGAGCACGCTCTTGTTTTACGTCCTCGTCGACCTGATTTTCCATCTCTGCGGCTTTTGTGTCCTCTTCGAGTGAATACGCAAAGCAACCGAGACGCTCGAATTTCATATCTGCTACAAACTGCGAAAGTTCAGTAAACTGCTCCCCAGTTTCGCCAGGAAAACCTGCGATTAATGTTGTACGTAAAGTGATGTCAGGAATCTCAAGTCTCAGCTTATTAATAAGCTGAGTGAGGGAGTCTTTGTCACCTTTACGGTTCATATTTTTCAGCACTTCGCCGTTACAGTGCTGAAGCGGAAGGTCGATATATTTAACGATTTTATCTTCAGTTTTGATAACTTCGATGAGTTCGTCCGTGATGCGGTCAGGATAGCAGTAAAGCACACGCACCCATTCTAAACCCTCGATTTTACACAGTTCTTTTAAAAGGGTAGGGAGCATAAGCTCTGAGTAAATATCCTCGCCGTAGCGAGTGGTGTCCTGAGCGATAACGTTGAGTTCCTTAACGCCGTTATTAACGAGTCGCTGTGCTTCTTCTAAGATGTTTTCCATCTTACGGCTGCGGAATTTACCTCTGATAAGCGGAATAGCGCAGTATGTACAGCAGTTGTCGCATCCGTCGGCAACGCGCAGGTAAGCGTAGTGTGGCTGTGTTGACTGCACTCTTTTGCCGTCGAGCGGCATATCAAGAACAGGAGGGAAACTCTCTACATCTTCGTTACATAACGCCTTATTAATAGCGTCACAAATGTCGCCGTTAGCACCGAGTCCGAGCACTACGTCAGCCTCAGGGATAAGCTCTTTAATCTGTGTTGAGTATCGCTGTGCAAGACATCCTGTGACAACGATTTTCTTGATTTTACCCTCTTCCTTGAGTTTTGAGAGCTCTAAAATTTCGTTGATGCTTTCTTGCTTTGCGGATTCGATAAAACCGCAGGTGTTGATGACAGCAACATCAGCCATAGCGGCATCTTCAATAAGTTTGAAACCGCCTTCTCTGACTTTGCTCATCATCATTTCGCAGTCAACTCTGTTTTTTGCGCATCCTAAGGATACAAAACCTACTGTATTAGACATTATTTTCTCCAAAAAAGTATTTGCAATTTATATGTACATATCGTCACAGTCAGTAAACTGTGACAAAGCGTGTTTTATGTCAGAATAGCTGTAACCGAGTCGTAAAAGCCCGTTTACGCATCTGCGTCTGCCTTTTTCATCGCCTAAAGTTTTTGCGTACTTCTTGCTGATGATAGCAGTGATATTCTCGTTTGTGTCGATGTCTATTTCATCTACTACTTCACGCGCCAAATCTCTGTCGATACCTTTTTCAGTGAGCTTTCGCACTGCACCGACAGGGGAGAGACGCTTTATGAAAATCAGGTCGTGAGCATAACGCTTAGCGTATTTTTCGTCGTCAACAAGCCCAAGCTCAATGAGTCGTTCTACCGCCTTTTGTGCAGCATCTAAACTCGAGTCCTTTGAGACTCTGTCAATAAGCTCACGCTTTGAATAATCACGGTACGAGATAAGCCACATCGCCTTGTCTTTTGCTCGCTTTGTGTCCGAGTTTTTTAAAAGTTCATGCAGCTTCTCGTCGGTTATTTCATTTCCTACGTCGATTCTCATCGACAGCACCGTTTCGGCATCGACCTTAAACGCAAACTCGCCGTCGATATAAAGCTCACAAAGCCCCTTTTTCTTCGGCTCAATAGCAGTTACAGTCATCAGTCTTCAACTAAGATATCGATGTTAGACTTAGCGCTTTTCGGGCTTGCTGTTTTTGCTTCAGGCTTTGAAACTAAAGTAGACTTAGCAGGCTTTTTAGGACGAGGACTTAACTTGTCGATATTTTCCCAAAGGAGTGATTCAATTTCATTTCTGAGCTCATCGTTATTTTCGAGTAGCTCTTTAACATTATCTCTGCCCTGACCGAGTCTTGTTTCACCGAAGTTGAACCAAGCGCCTGATTTCTGAACTACGTCAGCTTTAACAGCAAGGTCTAAAAGTTCGCCTGTACGGGAAATACCCTTGCCGTACATAATATCAAATTCAGCCTCTTTAAACGGAGGAGCGATTTTATTCTTAACAACCTTAGCGCGAGTACGTGAGCCGATCATCTCGCCGTTCTGCTTTAAGGTTTCGATTCTTCTGATGTCGATACGAACTGAAGAGTAGAACTTAAGCGCTCTACCACCAGGAGTAACCTCAGGGTTGCCATATACAACACCAACTTTTTCTCTGAGCTGGTTGATGAAGATAGCAACGCAGTTTGACTTGGAAATAGCGCCTGCGAGCTTTCTTAAGTCGGATCGTAGCCATGTCGTTCTGTGAGCCAAGGAGTT
>JAZSFG010000188.1:0-14882 GCA_045532065.1 Ruminococcus sp.
ATATATAATATGTGAATTATTTATATATAAACGGTCAAAAAACCGCGTAAATTTAATAGTTTTTTTATTTTTAAATTTCTATAATAGAACAATCTTATTATATGTGTAATGTATGATATACTTGCATTACGAGAACTACGCTGGAGGCGAGTATATATATGGAAAAAGATAACAAAAGAAACATCGCGGACACAATGGAAATAAACTCCATTTTAGAAGAAGCACGCAAAAACCGCGAAAACACTTCCACACCAAAAAAGGAGTCAGCACCTAGACAAAATGTGACAAGTAATAACGCAACAGCTCCTAAAAAAGCAGCTGCTCCTATAAAGTCTAACACACAACCACCGAAAAAGAAGTC
Source organism: Ruminococcus sp. (assembly GCA_045532065.1). GTDB lineage: Bacteria > Bacillota > Clostridia > Oscillospirales > Acutalibacteraceae > Ruminococcoides. Next base: position 362 of record JAZSFG010000188.1, read on the forward strand.
TAAAAAAGGCGGCGTTATTGTTGCTGTGGTATTAGCACTCGTTGTTGTGCTCGGTGCGGCAGGTTTCTGTGCGTTTAAGTTTTTAGGCGACTTTGCTTATGCTAATAACATAACTGTAAACGGCGTGTCTATCGGCGGTATGAGCGAAGCAGAAGCTAAGAAAGCTTTAGAAGCTCAGGAAGCAAAACTTGAAAACAACATCAAAATCGACGTTGTTGTTGAAGATAAGAGCGCTACTTTAACAAAAGCTGACTTTAAATATTCTTTCAACACTGACGAAGTTTTAGCGCAAGCGAAACAGTACACAAAAGACAACCTCGTACCTAAGGGTAAGCAGGAGTACAATATCGCTATTGAGCTCGATAAATCCTCAAGTGCTGATGTTACAAAGAATGTAGCGACTCAGTTTAATCAGGAAGCAGTCGACGCTAAAGTTACAAAATTTGACAGCTCTAAAAAAGGTGTTGACCGCTTTACTTTTGAAGACAGCAAGAACGGTATCGTAGTAAAAGAAGCTGAGTTCGAAAAAGAGCTTAACGATTTCTTTGCACAGGGCAAAGTAGAGGGCGAAATCGCTGTGCCTGTTGAAAAAACTGAGCCTAAATTCTCGAGAGAGTTCTTAGAGAAGAATATCAAGAAGGTTTCAACTTTCTCTACTGTTTCTACAAATGACGCTAACGGTGAGACAAATATGAAAATCTCGCTCAAAGCGTGTAATAACTCTATCATCAATCCTGGCGAAACATGGTCATTCAATAACTGTACAGGTAACTCAAACCTCACATCTTTAGGCTATAAGCCTGCAGGCGTTTTAATAAACGGCAGAAGTGATGTCGGTGTTGGTGGCGGTATCTGTCAGTCAAGTACAACTATCTACAACGCAACTTTATTGTGCGGTATGGATGTTGTTGAGCGTGAGTGCCACTACTATAAGTCTGTTTACGTAGACGCCGGCAGAGATGCGACAATCGACTACGGTAATATCGACTTAAAAATGAAGAACCCGTTTGAGTACCAGCTCTTTATGGAGTGCTATATGGAGGGCAGAACTCTCTACTGTAATATGTATGGTCTTGACAACGACGAGTTCGACGAGATTAAAATCAAGTCATCAGTTACTTCTTCTTCAGGAAGATCATTCAAAGCAGAAGCGTCGAGAACTTTCTACCTCGATGGCGAAAAGGTGAAGACAGAAAAGCTTCCAAGCTCTACTTACTACTACAGTGCTCCAAGCTCAGGCTCTTCATCTTCAAAGAAGAGCAGCTCCAGCAAGAAGCCGACTTCATCGAGCGAGAATACTACCCCGTCAGAAGACGCACCACCGTCCGATACTCCTGTTACTCCACAGCCACCTGTAGATCCTACACCTACACCGGATCCACAGCCGACTCCTGATCCAGTACCAACTCCGGACCCTGTGCCATCTGAATAAACTGTGACCCGAAAGGCAAATGCTTTTCGGGTCTTTTTTGTATTTTAACACTAGTTTTGCTAATACTTCTTATAAAAAGGAGTGTTATTATGATAAAGCGCAGAGGCGACGGAGTGATTGAGTTTAAAGAAGAACCGCGAATTATCTCGTACGCAGGTGTTGTCGGCAAAAAAGAGGGCGAAGGTCCTCTAAAAGATGATTTTGATAAGATTTTTTATGATATGCATTTAGGTCAGAAAACGTGGGAAAAAGCGGAAAGCACCCTGCAGAAAGAGGCGCTTAGCTTAGTTCTTGAAAAAGGCTTTTGTAACGCAAGCGATGTCGACTTTCTGTTTGCGGGAGACTTATTGAATCAGTGTATCAGCTCGAGCTACGGTCTGAAAGACTTTAAAATTCCGTATCTCGGACAATACGGCGCATGCTCGACTATGGTGCAGGGGCTTATTATGGCGGCTTTGTCTGTCGAAAGTGGTGCGGCATTTACATCAGCGTGTGTTACCTCGTCACATTTTTGCTCTGCAGAACGACAGTACAGATTTCCTCTTGATTACGGCGGACAGCGACCTCAGTCGGCACAGTGGACAGTAACAGGAGCGGGTGCGTGCCTTGTGTCGGCATACGATAAAAAAGAAAAGCCGAGGGTGAAATACGCAACGGTCGGAAAAATCGTCGATTTCGGAGTAAAAGACCAGAATAATATGGGTGCGGCGATGGCTCCTGCTGCGGCTGATACGCTGAAACGCTTTTTTAAAGCAACAAAAACCACCGCGTGCGACTACGACGCGATTTACACAGGCGACTTAGGAAAAATCGGCTCGAAACTGCTGTACGATTTGATGGAAAAGGACGGCTTTGATGTTAGTTTTAATCACAAAGACTGTGGAGTTATGATTTTTTCAGACGAGATGGATGTGCACAGCGGTGGCTCGGGATGTGGCTGTTGTGCGAGTGTTTTGTGTTCGCATATCTTAAAAAGTGTCGAAAATCGCGAGCAGAGTAATATCCTCGTTATGGCGACGGGTGCACTACTGAGTCCGACATCAGTAAAACAGAAAGAGACAATCCCGAGTATATGCCACCTAATAAACATCGTAATGTGATGAAAACGCTTGACAATGAGCCGTTTTTCGGCTCATACATATACAATTTGACGATTGACTAACGCAAATGCTTGTGTTATATTTAAATAGTATACGAGTATGTGTGAAACTGCGTCTTTTTTCGGCTTGTTTTTACATATTTGTACGAAAAAACTTGTATTTAAAGTAAAGGGAGTATGTTTATCATGGAAAAGATTATTGAAATTTTAGAGTCTATTCGTTCTGACGTTGATTTTACTAAAGAGGACAAGCTCATCGACGACGGTATTCTCGACAGCTTTGACATCGTTTCTATCGTAGGCGAGCTTTGTGACTACTATGATATTACAATCACAGTTGATATGATGGAGCCTGAAAACTTCAACAGCGCTGAGGCTATCCACGCTTTAGTAGAAGGTATTCTCGACGAGGAATAATCTTTTTGCTTTAAAATAACAGATTAGAGGATATTTATGGCGTTAAATTCATTAGCTTTTCTGGCGTTTTTAGCGTTAGTTTTAGTTGTTTACTACATTGTCCCGAAAAAGGTTCAGTGGGTAGTACTGCTTGTTGCGAGCTACGGCTTTTACCTGACAAGCGGTATAAAAAACGTACTGTTTATCATCGCAACCACTATATTTACATACCTTTCGGGTCTGTGGATGCAGAAGATAAGGGATAAACAGCAAGACTACGTTAAGTCGCTGGGTGATGGTGTTACAAAAGAGCAGAAGCGTGAATTCAAAAAGATTGCCAACAAAAAGATACACAGCATTCAGGTTGCTACAGCTTTAGTTAACTTAGGTGTGCTCATCGTTATTAAATGTCACGGCTTTATTTTTGACGGTATCGATAAATTCTTCACACTTTTCAAGTGGGATATTTCCGATCCGCTGATGAACCTTATCGTTCCGCTCGGTCTTTCGTACTACACCTTTAATTCTATCGGATATTTAATCGATATCGGACGAGGCAAACACAAAGCCGAGAGAAACATCGGCAAGTTTGCGCTGTTTGTTTCGTTCTTCCCGTCTATTGTACAGGGCCCGCTGTTCCGTTACTGCGATGTCGGCGTTCAGCTGACAAAAGAGCATAAGCTCGACTACAATAACATTAAGCATGGCGCACAGCTTATTCTGTGGGGTTTCTTCAAGAAACTCGTCATCGCTGACCGAATTTCTGCTATTTCAGCTCACGTTTTCTCGGCTGACTTCGTAGCAGGTGGTTATAACGGCTCACAGGTTTTCTTCGGCGTGCTTGCATATTCGTTCCAGATTTACTGTGACTTCTCGGGTGGTACTGATATCACACGAGGTGCAGCTCAGATGATGGGTATTGAATTACCGCTCAACTTCGAGCGTCCGTTCTTTGCTACTTCTATGGCAGACTTCTGGCGCAGATGGCATATGTCGCTTGGCGCGTGGATGAGAGAATTTGTTTTCTATCCTGTTATGCTTTGTAAACCTGTCACAGCACTTAGTAAGAAATTCAGAACAAAATTCGGTAGCCACGCAGGTAAAATCGTACCTTCGGTTGCAGCTCCGTTCGTTGTATTCTTCCTTATCGGTATCTGGCACGGAATTACATGGCAGTATGTGTGTAACGGTCTTTACAATGCGATTCTTATTTCGTCTACCGTTGCGCTCACACCTGTATATAATAAAATCGCGAAGTTTTTCAGAATCAACACAGAAGCGTTCAGCTTCAGACTGTTCCAGATGCTCAGAACATTTACACTTTTATGTATTTCGCGTATCATCGTAAAAGCTCCGTCTTTATCTGACGCTTTTGCTATGATTAAAACTATGTTTACTTCTATTGATTTACAGTTCCTCTTCGGTCTTAACGGCGAGATTTTTACATACGGCGTTGACGAGAAGAATATGCTCGTTCTCCTTTTTGCTATCGGTATTCTCACCGTTGTCAGCATACTTCAGGAGAATGGCCTCAAAATCAGAGAAGCACTCGACAGACAGAATCTCGTTTACCGTTGGGGTATGATTTTAGCGCTTGCTACTATTGTTCTTGTATTCGGTATCTACGGACCGCAGTTTGATGTTTCGTCATTTATCTACGGCAGATTCTGATATAAAAATTATATGATTTCTTGTTGTGCGCTGTTTTTATACAGCGCACGATTTTTACGGGAGGAAAGTTTATGCTTAATTCAGTAGCATTAATGATTCAGAAATACGCACTTGATACACCTGACCAGATGGCGTTTTATGTAGGTGATGAGAGCTGTGACTACAAGACTCTTGCTCAGTTTAACAGAAAAGCCGCTCAGTATCTTTCAGACAACGGTGTAAAAGTGGGAGACCGAGTAATCGTTGAGTCTGACCATATTTTACCTTACGTTTACGTGTGGTATGGTATTCAGCTTTTAGGTGCGACATTCGTACCGCTTGAAAAAAGCACTCCGAGTAACCGTATCGCTGAAATCGCAAACGAGCTTGAAGCGTCAACTATAATCACTTTAGAAAAAAGGGATGATTTAGAAAACGCATGGTCGCTTTGTGAGATTTTCGAGGAGATTAAAGAAACAGACGACAGTTTTAAAGCGGTAGACCCACAACCTGATAGTTTGGCTGAAATCCTCTTTACAACAGGTACTACAGGTAAGAGCAAGGGCGTAATGGTGTCATATGCAAACCAGATGAACATTGCGCTTGCAGGTATCGAGACTACAAACATCAAGAGCGACAACGTGTGGCTTATTCCTACTCCGATGAACCACGCTGCAGGTCTTAGAAAGTGCCACATCGCTATGGCTGTCGGCAGTACTGTAAGCCTGCTTGAGAGCTTCAGAAACTTCAAGCTTTACTTCAAAACTATCGCTGACCACAAGGTTACTTCGCTTTACCTTCCACCGTCAGCTATCCATATGTTGCTCGCGATTGCGTCCAAGGATTTAGCGGCACTTAAAGACCAGCTGAGATTTATCTACTCAAGTTCTACAGCTTATCCTGAAACAGATAAAGAGAAGATGAGAGCACTTCTTCCAAATGTATATATGTACAACTGCTTCGGTTGCTCTGAGGTAGGTGTTGTATGTACAGACGAGTTCTGCGTTTCAGGCGGCTCAAAGTACACAGGTTCTGTAGGCTTCCCTAACTCATACAGCGAAATCGTTGTGCTCGACGAGGACGGCAACGAGATTAAAAACTCATCTGCTGAAAATCCTGGCCTTTGTGCTATCCGCAGTAAGTCTGTTATGCAGGGTTACTGGAATGAGCCAGAACAGACTGCGAAAGCGCTTAAAAACGGTATGCTCGTAATGAGCGATATCTGCTATTTCGCAGAAAATGGCGAGCTTATCTTAGTCGGCAGAAGCAACGATACAATTAATCTCGGTGGTTTCAAGGTAGCTCCTGTTGAGGTTGAGGACGTTGTTATGCGTGCTGACTGTGTTGACGAGTGCTTGCTCGTACCTGTCAATATGCGCGGTAATATGATGCTTCGACTTTTAGTTGTCTTAAAAGACGGCAAAGAGCTTAACGAACAGGAAATCCGCGATGTTATCGCTAAAAACTTAGAGCCGTACAAACAGCCTAAGCAGATTGTCGTAGTTGACGAAATCATCAAGACTTTTAATGGCAAGATTGACCGTAAGCAGATGATTGCAAAATACGCACAGTAAATTTATAGCAAAAAGAAAAGTCCGTTTCAAAAATGAAACGGACTTATTTTTATTCCTGTGTTAAAAGTGAGATAGCGTACTTAGCGTAGTCAGATATATATTGACCTCTCCTGCAAACAATAGCAGGCTGACGCGAGTAGAGGCTACTTTTGATTTTATATAAGGTGAGATTTTTGTGGAAGTGGCGGTTCTTGATGAACTGATACGGAAGCAAAGTTGCTCCGATTTCAGCTTGCGCCATAGCCCACGCGGTTGTGATTCCGATAACCTCGCACGAGATGTCAGGCACGAAGTCAGCACTCGCACAAAGCTTGTCGAAAAGCTCTCGCATTTCCTGTGACTGGCTTAAGACTACAAACGGCAGATGCTTGACACGCGCGAAATCTATGCTCACAAGCGAGCCGTCTTCGGATTTCGGCAGTGACTGAGCGAGTGAATCAGGAACAGCTAAAACAAGAGTGTCAGGCTGAAGCTTTGTTACCTCCAGCACCGAGTCGTCAACAGGGAGATTAATGATAGCGAAGTCGTATTTACCCTCGCACACTTCTTTTCTAAGATGCGCACTTGATTCTTCGCACAAAGTAACCTTTACACCGGGGAATTTTTCTTTCACTCTTTTTATGATGTCAGGCATAAGGTAAAGGCTTCTAAACGGAGTTACGCCGATTGTGAGTGCGCCATTTTCACCCGATTGGAAACCTTCGAGTGAACGCAGAAGCTCGGTCTCCTTGTATAGTATTTCTCCTGCATGCACGATGAAATACTCGCCCGCAGGTGTCAGCGTCATCGGGCTGTGGTTTCTGTCAAAGAGTTTAACACCCAGTTCGTTTTCGAGATTCATAATCTGTTTGCTCAGCGATGGCTGTGTTATGCCGAGCTCGTCAGCCGCTTGCGAAAAGTTCAGAGTTTTTGACAGCGCAAGGGCGTACTGAATCTGTCTTGAGTTCAAAATTTTTCACCACCTGAAAATCATACATTACATAGCATAAGACTTTTTACTAAAAAAATCAAGTAAAAATTAAAATGAAAAATTCAGTAAAAATTTCTATTGACAAATGTAATATAGATAATATATAATATTCCCTGTACGGAATAGGAGTTATAGCCTATTAACTATAATACAAGAGAGGGGTAAAATATGCAGGAATTTTTTAATTCAATCGGTGCATGGTTTGAGACAGCGCCGATGAGTCTTATCTATTTAGGCGTAATGCTTACTGTGATTTGTGTATGGTTCTTAGCTTTTAAGAGACCTGTGTACGAAGCAGTAGCTATAAGTTTCTTGGTATTAGTTGCAATCACGGGAACATGGAGTAGTATATGGGGGTACATTACTGATGCACTCACTACATCACTGCTTTATTCGATGGTTGCCTTTGTTGCGATGTCGATACTTCTGACGAAAACCGAGGTTGTCGACAGTTGTATTGCGGTTATTCTTTCGCTTTTAGGAAGAATCTCGGGTGGTGCAGGCTACGCTGCTGTTATTGCTTCAAGCTTTGTTGGTGCACTTTCGGGTTCCGGTCCTGGTAACGTAATGGCTACAGGCGCTATTACAATCCCTGCGATGAAGAAGTCAGGTTTTCCTCCTGAACTTGCCGCAAACGTAGAAAGTAACGCAAGTTACATGGGTAATATGATTCCACCATCTTCAAACATCGTTGCTGCTATGGGTGCGTTTATTGCTATTTACGGCGACGGCTCTATATCTCAGGGTGAGTTCTGGGTAGTTTTATGGGGTATTTCACTGTGGTTTGTTTTACAGAGACTTCTTATGGTTTTCTCTTTCTGTAAATACTACAAAGTAAAGCCTATTCCTAAAGAAGAACTCCCTACTTTAAAAGAGACATTGAAGGTTGGTTGGAAAGGACTTTTCCTTCCTGTTATCATTCTTCTTCCGTTTGTGCTCGACTTCTTCTTTAAAGATACTTTCTTTACTGAGCGACTCGGTGCAGATGGCGCTAAGGCACTTTCAAGCTGTGTGCTTCTGTTTGTCGGCGGTATTTCTGCTATTTATGCTTGCTTAATCGCAAGAGATAAGAAGACAGTATCTATTAAGAACTTAGGAAAGATGTTCTCTGAGGGCGTTAAGGTTATCGCTCCGTCAATCGGCGTATGCGTATTTGGTTATATGATTGGTTCACTTTTCGGTGAACTCAATGTAGCTGATGAGCTCGGCGCTATTATCCAGTCATGGAACTTCGGTAAGTTCGGTATGGTTATCGCGATTTGCATAATCACTTGTATCATGGGTATGGTTATCCCTGGTTCTTCGATTGTTGTAATCTTCGGACCGATGTTTATTACATCACTCGCAAGTGTAGGCGTAGATCCAATTATTGCGGCTGCTATGCTCCCTTGTATCTGTGGTGTTATGTGTGGTATCACACCACCTTTAGGACTTGGTATGTACGCAGGTATGACTCTTGCTGAGTCTGATTTTACAAAGACATTTAACAACAACCTTTTCTGGGTTGCTGCTCAGTTTATTTTACAGGTAGTTATTCTTATGGGTTGGCTGCCGATTCTCGGACTGTAAGGAGGTAGCGAAATGAAAAAGTTTAAAGAAATCTGTAAGAAAATCGCTGATTTTCTCTCAATCATTTTCGGCTACGGTATTGCGGCAGTTCTGTTCGCAGGCGGTCTTACATTCTTCGGATTCGTCGCTGCTCTTATCATTGGCGGTGACACAGCAACTGCTATCTGCCTTGTTATTAAGAACAACATTTTCCCAGTGATTATTACGGTGGCTGTAGTGCTCGTGCTGTTAGGTCTCGTTATTATGTACTTAAAAGGTGAGACAGCTCTCACTCCTGATAAAAAGAGAAACGTAAAACACGAAGGCGAAATGTAAATTCAATATACTGTTAAAAGCAGTCCGATTTTTGTCGGGCTGCTTTTTTGTTGCAGGTGGAGCAGCAAAAATATTAGGTTTTATATATTTGCTCTTTATATATACTAACTTTTTACCTGCAACATCTGCTCCAAGCTATAGTGTAAATAAAAAAACGGAGAGTGAAAACTCTCCGTTTCTGCTTTATATAATGTTATTCACACAGCGCCTTTAATTCGTCTATAGCCTGTTTTGCATCTTCAGGTTTGAAAACTGCTGTACCTGCAACACAGATATCAACACCTGCGTCAGCGGCTGTTTTAATCGTTTCTTTAGCGATGCCGCCGTCGACTTGAATGAGTAAGTCAAGATTTCTGCTTTTAGCCTCTTTTTTCAGTGCCTCAACCTTGCTCATCATATCCGCCATAAAGCTCTGACCGCCAAAACCAGGCTCGACCGTCATAACAAGAACCATGTAGAGTCTGTCAAGGTAAGGGAGAACAACATCAAAAGGTGTGTTAGGTTTAATTGCGAGAGCAGGTTTAACACCGCGACTCTCGATTTTTCTGAGTGTTTCTTCGACGTCAGAATCGCTTTCTGTGTGGAATGAAATAATGTCAGCACCAGCGTCGGCGAAATCGTCGATATATTTAAGTGGCTCTGAAATCATCAGGTGCACGTCAAACGGCTTGTCTGTATATTTACGAAGCATCTTAATGACAGGAGCACCGAATGTGAGGTTAGGGACAAAGTGAGCATCCATAACGTCTAAGTGCATCATATCAGCGCCTGCTTTGTCCATACGGACGATTTCTTCGCCGAATTTAGAAAAATCACATGATAGTAAAGATGGAGCAATCTGCATAGTAGTATCCTTTCGTTTTTACGGTCTTTTAATGAACTGTACTGCAATTGTAGCAAGTCCCCAGAAAAGCATATACAGGAGCATTTCAGGAACACCGAGGATGGCAACCGAGTCGTACAGCACCATTGTCGCACACAGCAGTACACCTAAAATCAGACCGAAAATCTGTACAATAAGTCCGATTGTGAGATTGTTTTTGAATGATATACAGCCTGTGATAGCGTGCATAAGTGAGTGGAATTTACCCTGTGTACACAGGTATGCGCGCGAAGCTTCTTCTACAGTATGGGTAACTTCATTACACTGTGTAGCAAATCCGCTCGGCAGTATCTTTATAGTGCGGTAGAAGATATCGTAGTCAGCGGCGATTTTCTCCGCGGTGATGTTGCAGTCCGTAGTAGTGACTACAATACACAAACCGGTGTTTTGTGCACGAGAGAGTTCTTGCTTTACGAGCTTGTCAGGCTTGTACGATGTAACAAGCATACAAACAAGCTGTCCTGCGCACGCGATGTATGTGACGTCCATACCTTTGTTCTGGTATTTCGTTTCGTCAGCGGCATCGTCTAGGTAGATGTGGTATCTGTCGAGTAACTTTCTGTTACCGATGAGCACTCTTTCGCCGTTAATCCAACCGACAAGTCCGAGCTTGTCTTCGTACATCACGCTCTCGACTTTCATAAGAGAAGAGTGTGAGTGCTTTTTGATGAGTTTTTTAAACAGGCGGTATAAAGGTGAGTCGGCTTCTTTCATAACCAGTGCCGCCATAAGCAGAGATTCTTCTGCTCTGTAGTCGACAAAGTTTTTGACAGTGTGGAGTTTTATTGAAGTTTTAGGGTAGAGGTCCTTTGCTGTCAGCATAACCGCGTCGCTCTCAGAAAATTGCTTTACTGACGGATAACCGCTTATCATAGCGTGGTGTTTCAGTGCGTTTTTGCATAAAAACAGCATCGGTACATTACCTAAAAGAAGTGAACACAGCGGAATGCTGATACACATCATAACAGCTAAAGCGCTCAAAGCTCCGATGAGAGTTTTCGCTAAAATGCCGTAAACTATAGCAACGAAAACTGAACATACGATAGTAATCGGAGCGAATTTACCCGATAACTCTTCGCTCGGGTCAGGAGCGTAGGAGATTTTCAGGAAATCACTTAAGTTGTCTGTTGGGTGCTGGTACGCGATAAGTGAACGCGAAGCTGTTGTGCCCGATAGCATCTTACGAGCTGATTCTGTGTCAGCGTAAATTTTAGCGTTATGTGACGGTGTGTCCTGAGTTACATACGAGAAATTTTCTTTTACTCTGTAGACCATAAACAGTCTGCCCAGAATATTTAGCATAAAGCCTAAGATGACGATTGTCGTGTACAGATGAAGTGTTGCACCGACAAACTTACTACTTACAAAGAGAGAAACAAGCTGCTGTATAAAGCACGCAACGAGAGCACACGAAACGGCTGTATCGCTGTTGCCTTTGAAACGCTTGAGTGGTTTAAGACCATTCTTGATAAAAGGAAATGCTACAACCGTACAAAGTATCAGCAACCCGAAGTTTATAGCACAGAAGATGAACGCTGACTGAGCTGTACCTTTAAAAATTTCTGTGCCTTTCGCTGTTTCCATAAAGGTCAGCACGAGTGAAGCTAAGAACAAAATCGAGAGCAGTAAACCGCGTGTCGCAAGTTTTGTGAAATTGCCTTTGATTTGTGCCATAACTTGTCTTGCTTCCTGTTGAGTGTGAGTCTTTGGAGGAGGTGCTGTTTTATCGCTCTTTGTCCTCGGCTTGAACTTGAATATTTTCTTGTAGATGATAGTTTTTGTGATACGCAAAGCCTTGTGAATTTTGCTTTCAGGCTTTTTCGGTTTTGCAGGCTCTGTGTTCAAATCAGTTTTCGGAGCAGTGGTGAAAGTTTTCTTCGGCTTTTGCTCTGATTTCTGCGAGCCTTTTTGTCGCGGTGAAACAGCGACATCGCTTGATTTGAGGTATTCGTCGTATTCTGATTCGACGACGTCAGTGAATCGACCTGCTTTTAAAGTGATGAGGTTGATTTTGCTGTCGTGCTGATATGTAGGGATTTTCGCAACGACCTTTTCGCCCGAAACATCGTACTTCGGTCTTCCGAAAATGCGTTCATATTCGTTTTCGTATATCTTCTCATACCGCTTGTCGTGGCGGATGGTTGAGCCTGTCTGACGCTCGTACTTTTTGACAGTGTCTTTAGGGTCAATGTCGATGTCGATATCGTCGATGTCCTGAACAACACGCTCTTTTCTAGGAGAGAGCTCCGCAATGTCTTCGATGATGTCGTCGGCGATGACTGTACCCTCTTCGTAGTCAGAAGTAAGCTCGATAAATTCCTTGTCGTTTTTCGGTGTTTCGAGCTCGATTTCTGCTTTACCTGATGCGAGTTCTTCCTTAGCTTTGAGAGCACGCTTTTCGGCTTCTTCAGCTTCAAGCGGTGTCTGTCGCTTATACTTGACCTGCTTGTCCTTAGTGGAGTAAATTTCCTCCATCTTGTCTTTTTTACTGTCTTTATCCGATGGGGTCGATGCCGTAGAGATGTCGGTCAGCTGTTCTTGCTCTTCGACTTTATTCGGTTTTGTCTGTTTAGAGCTGTCTCTGCGCCAGATTTTCATCTCGTCAACTCCTCCCTTGCGTTATATTTTAGTAAAATAAATTATCGTGTCTGAGAAATTCGGTACATAATGATTCCTGCAGCAACTGATGCGTTAAGCGAGTTAATCTTGCCTTTAAGAGGAAGAGAAACAATAGCGTCGCACTTCTCTCTGACAAGACGTGAAATGCCTTTGCCTTCGTTGCCGATAACGATAGCTGCACCGCCTGAGAAATCGCACTTCATATAGTCGGTGCCGTTCATATCTGCTCCGTAAACCCACACACCGCGTTCTTTGATTTCGTCGATAACTGAGGAAATGTTATTAACTCTTGCAACAGGGACGTACTCCACAGCACCTGCGGAAGCTTTACCTACTGTGTACGAAAGCCCTGCACTGTGGCGTTTCTTGATGATGACGCCGTGTGCACCTGCACACTCAGCGGTACGGATAATCGCACCTAAATTATGCGGGTCTTCGATTTCATCTAAAATCACGATAAACGGAGCTTCTCCTCGTTCTTGTGCTAATGCGAAGATATCCTCGACACTCGAGTATTCTTTAACTGCTGCGATAGCGACAATACCCTGATGAGTAGCGCCACCTGTCATGAAGTCGAGCTTTTTAGAATCAACTTCTTTTATAGTGATGCCTTTTTTCTTAGCTTTTGAAATAATAGCGACGACTGATCCTGCGTGGTTGTTTTTCGCAACCAAAATGCTCTCAATCGGTCTGCCTGATGACAGTGCTTCCGTAACGGGATTGCGACCCGCAATGATGTCGTCTTTCTTTTCTCTGTTCTGATTATCCATAACAAATTTTCCTTATACACTATATAGTAGACTTATACCGTTAAATTATACCACATATAGTTTATAAGGTAAAGTGTAAATAAGAATTATTTACGCTTTTTATCAGTATTTATCGAGAAAAATCGCGCCAACATCAACTTTAGTGCTGTCTAAACCGTAGGTGTTAGTCACAGGGTCTTTGAAAAGCTCGATTTTTGGTGGAAAAATCGTGAAGCTTGATAGCATAACGGCTAATAGCGAAAGTAAAAACAGCGAGACACAGAAATAATGCTCGATGTTGTTTTCTTTTGTGGTGAGTGAATATGAGATGTATTGTGAAAGAACTACAAACACAGCAGAAGAGATAAGGTCTATGAGTAGTATCGGCTTTTTGAATATTGTTGTGTATGTGTAGAAAAACACGATGATAGCAAGCGCTAGAAAATAAAGAGAGAAAACCTTTGCGGTGATGTATTTTTTAAACGGTGGTTTTATAACGAGAAGCTCAACAAAGCTCCAAACGATAAAAGCGAAAGCAAAGATTTTTACATGCTCCCACACGCTTTCGTTAACCGCACCGAAAAGAATCGAAAGAGTTGAGCCACTACTTAAGTCATAAATAAAGTGCAAAAGTGAAGCTAGTGCGTAGATAAACACAGAACCGAGTAAAGATAAAGTGAAAAATCGCTTTTCGTTCATATAAAAACCCCCATCATATTTTTACTAATATATGATGGGGGTGTTATATTCATACTATAGTGACATAATCAGTGCTGAACATATTGCGCCGATAGCGCACGAGATTATTGATGGTGCTATTATGTTTTTTAAAACGCGTCTTGATTTTGCGCATGACACCGTGTCCATATTTTCCAGCATTTTTCGAGCTTCTTTTTCTAGAAAATCGCGTTGTGCTGAAGCGTATTCCGGTCTTAAAACCAGAAAAGCTCGTTCGTAGTATCTGTTCTGTGTTTGTGTTACCTCAATCACCTGATGATTAATGCCTTTTATCATATCGCACCGCCTTTTCGTTTATATGTATCTTGAACGAAATAGGTGCAATATATACCGATACTGCATTATTTTTCTAAAAAGAAATCATCATATTTCTTAATAAAAATTAGAATTTCGCAATATACAGTTTGTATAATTCCTGTTTGAAATAAACTATGTGGAAAACTCTGTGGAAAACAAGGAAAAGTGTTTAAAAAGACCTTGATTGTATCTATGTTTTATACATTTTCATAGTTTTCCTCGTGATTTAC
>JAZSFG010000155.1:0-26225 GCA_045532065.1 Ruminococcus sp.
TGCAGACAATGTAATATCTGTTGGATCTACAGGGCGAACTGTTAAAGTAACAGCGGAAGATGCTGAACTACTTTTGCCTGCAGAAGTTGATCCAATCTGTACTGTTAAACTATATGTTCCACAAGCCGTAGGTTTCCAAGAGTAGCTTACAGAAGAGCTACTTGACAGAGTAGTTGTTTCCTGCTTGAAAACATAAGTCACACCAGTAGGTGTAGTAGTGTACGAAGTGCTACCACGAGTGTAATTAAGTACAGGAGTAGAACAAGTAAGAGTAGCAGAAGTACCAAGAGCTATATCGTTATCATCAAGTGTGAGTGTAGGAGTATTAACAGTACCGATAGTAAACTTAGCAAGTGTACCAACATTAGAACCTGTTGAAGATACGTATACACCATTAGAAGTATCTAATGTATCTTTAGAAAGGATAGTTGAATAGTTAGAACCAGACCAGAAACGCACACTTCCGGAATGAGCTGCGGAAGTATCAGTAAATGTATACTTGTACAAGTAAGTACCGATTTTTGTCATAGCATATCGGTTTCCACCTGAGGTTGTGTTAGAGTTACACTGAACATAGATAGTGTTATTAGACCATGTAGTAGAACTTCTTGCATCAAAGTAAATAGTGTCACCTGCAGCAAATGGGTTAACTTTTTCTTTAAAACGAGCATAGTGATCAGTAGAATCTGCTCCGGTTTGCATGTATGTATAAGTAAGATTTGTAGATACTGCTGAACCACCACTAGCAGAAGTATACCAACCAACGAATTCGTAACCATCAGCTGGTGTAGCTGTAAGTGTTACTGTTGATGAACGTGCTAGATCTACAGATGCATTGTCGGTGCTGCCAAGAGTAGACACAGCACTGTTAGCAGAAGTAGCAGAAGTACCTGTCATATGATAACCACTAACTTTTACTGTACCAGCAGTCGTACTAGCTGAATATGTAGAAGAACCGGCAGAAGCTGCATATACATGTGCTCTCTGTGGTTTATCTACAGAATTATACATCTCAGAACCAGACGTATTACTAACCTGCCATACAGGTGTAAGTGTTTTAGTAGCTTCAGGAGTAGTATAGAAAATAAAAGTACCGCTGAAATTACCAGACATATTATATGAATCCGTTGAAGCTTTAGCATACGGTCTACGGTTTCCAATGCTGTTATTTTCTCCACCCCAACCACTTGAATCAGATACACCGAAAACAGCGAACTGTGTAGCATCGCCCCAAGACTCACTGATTTTAAAGTAATATAAGTTAGTGTTTGGAATTTTTGTACCAAGAGTACCTCTAGAATACGAGCCGTGGCCAACCATAAATCGTAAAGCACCAACGCCACTCGCTGAAGAAATTTGTGAATATGTGTCATCATAATAGACAACCATACCACCAGTTACATTATAGCCAGTATCGGCTACATCAACATTTGCCTTTGTATCAGCTAAGTCTTCTTTAGCGTCACGATTCACAACAGCAGTCTGGATATCAGCGATAAGCGAGCCTTCGTTCTCAACAGGTTGTGTAACAAAAGACGCGAAGGTTGTTGAAACCAAGCCGACAGCGAGAAGAGTGATTAACGCAATTACAGTTATAGTGTGTCTGATAGCAATCTGCTTTAACTGCTTTTTAGTAAGTTTCTGTTTCTTATTTGATTTACGACTCATTTCAACACCTCCTTATAGTTAAATTTGTTGCTTATGGGAGTTAATCTCCCCTATTATCATTCTGAAATATTAAAGTAAATACCGTTTTCTAAAGCGTGACCATAGTCGAAAACAGCTGTGTTTACACCCTCGCCGGTATACGCTGTCCATCGATATTTGATATTGGTAACTGAACCAGCAAAATCGTCAGTATACCAACGACTATTATCAAGCTTGTTCATAACATCAAAGGTATTACCACCATCGATAGAATACTCAAGTTTAGAATTCTCAACAGTAGTGAGTACATCGTTTACAAGGTTATCAGCAGTACCATCGACAAATACACCGATGTGCCACTGACCTTGCGATGTAGTAGCTGCCATATTAGTAGCATAGAAAGTCGAGCTACCATCGCGGTAAGCAGAATTTTCATTCCATTTACCAGCTACAGATGTAGCTTCAACACTGTCAAAACGCTGGAACTGGATTGGGTCATCTTTAATGCCAGCATCTTTTGGAACATATACGCCCCATGTAAGGCTGTCTCGTGTCTTCGTCATATAGTAATAACGACGAGTACCGTTAACAAGAACGCTTACTTTGTATCTTAAATCTTTGTTCATAGAAGTATCAACGAGCTCAGTAGAAAGCATAATACGTTCAACCGGACCCCATAAACCAACACCAGTTGCAGCTGAAGTCTGCGCATCAGGAGTGTTAGTACCTTCGTATCCTACAGCAGTATAAATCTTCTTATCATCATAGACAGTCGGCTCAACTGCTGTCCAGCTAACCTTGACATTAGAAGTGCTGTAGGTTTGTGAACTAATATAATTGAATACAGGTGTCTCTGCATTGATAAAGTAACCCTTCCATGTATCTGTTGTGGAATCATAATACATTCTGGTAGAGTTGTTAGTTACTGTATCACCTTGTGTGATATAAAGTCTGCCTTGACCTGCTTTATTAATAAACTGATAGCCGCCTTTGTTATAATCTTCTGTAGTAGCAGCGGAGGATTCATCCTTGAACTCCCAGAGTTCAATTTCAGTATTATCCCACACACCGTATCCGGATGTTCCACTGGCGAGTTTATTAACACTCAAAGCTTTAAATATGTATGTATCGCCATCATTAACTGCAGGAGCAGTAATATTCCATTGGTACTGAACGTTTGTAGTATTAGTACCAGCGTTGTATGTACCATAATAGAAATAGCCCTGACTTGGGTCATTCTCAAGAGCTTTTCTCATCGCGTCAGAAATACGAGGAGTTGACTCTCCCTCATCAGATGCTGTAACCCAACGTACAGAATCGTTATTAGCTGAAGCAATAGTTGTCATTGGGACAACAGAAACAACACCTGTTGCCGTATCCTTAAAGTAAAAATACATCTTCATAGACTGATTTTCACTTGTGACGTGTTGTCCTTCGTGTCCCTCAGCTATACTGAAAGTGTAATCATCAAAGAAGAAAGTCTGGAAATTAGACTCAGTATTAACAAACTGGAAGTTAATCTTAACAGTTGCACCCATGAGAGCTTCTTTCTGCTCAGCTGTGAGTTTGAGATACTCTGAGTCTTTTTCTTCAAACCAGATTTTGACGTTAATCTTTGTGTCATCACCGCCACCAGTTGATGAAAAAACAAACTGATTAGAATCAGTATTAGATTCATATTTATACTCACTATTACCTGAAAGACCGGTTGAAGTGACATTGTCAGTAGTAACAGCACCACTAACATTATTTACAGGTTTATACGAGTGAGTATCTATAGAATAAATACGTGTATTTGATGTTGTTGTACCAGCAGTAACAGAAATTCTCATAGCGCCTTCAGCTACTTTAAGGAGATTTTCGTCTTCTATTTCATCAGATGTAACATCAAAAATATCCGCTTTATCAAAATAATAAATGTAAGATTTTGCGGTTTCGTTATGAACCTGAAAATCAATATTATAATAACTTGTATTATAGTCGGTTGTATCGCCTTTACGATATGTAGACGCTCCGTCCTTCTTAAAGAAGAATTGTTTAGCATCTGGAGAAGAAGCGTGTGCCATCTGGTACAGAGCTGTCGGACGGAAATATGTAGATAGATCAACCATATTTGTTGAACCATCTTTAATATCAAAGCGATAATTAAGATTTGAGCTGATCGGAATATCATTACCCTTGATAACAAGGGATGAAGCGGATTCAATCCAACTGTATGTCATGACACCGATAAGAATAACACACTGCACAAGTGCCACGATAGAAATTATCAAATTTTTCTTGCTTTTAAAATTAAACGTATTTTTGAAAAACTTTTTCATCGTGACACCTCCTTTAGTGTGAATTAATTAGTTTTATTAGGTATCAGAACCGTTATAGTCCCAACCCTTTGCGTCATAGAGAGCAACATTGAATGTCTCATTTTTGACTTCATCAGGACCGATACGTCCATCAGTCTGTAAAGAAATAGTCAAACTGTTAGGATACGAACCGCCTGCACGGAAAACCATACCATTATAATCAGAGTTTGTTCCTATTGTAATGTTTTTTGTGTTATCATTACCAAAATTACGATTTTGCCCATCGTATTCATTAGAGAAAAGAATACGGTCGTACTGAGAAATGTTAACATAGCACTTGAAGAGATTTACAGTAGAATTACCACTTGCACTCGAATCGCGAACAAATGTCATACTATTACCTGGCCAAGCTTTTTCATTAGCTCCTGTACTATCTTTCCAAATATAATACTCAGGACACCAATCTTTGTTACTCATATTATTAGGTACTTCAAGATAGATGTTCAGGAACATATTTTCAATTGCACAAATATTCTTATCAATGGTATTAGAGTGAGCGTTATTCGTAGTTTCCAGATATTCAATCGTCTGAGCAGGCGTGATATTGTTCTTTTTACCGTGATCACTAGTATCACAACGCTCAACACGATAGTAATAATAACGTCTGTTTGAAGGAATTACACTAACATAGCCATAGCCACCATCACCTGGAGCATAAGCACTGTTCTTATAAATGTAGGAATAGAAGTCGTTTGAATTATCATCTGTACTGCTATTTGTAGAATAATAATGAACCTGTATAAATCCATCATCAAACTTATTTTTTACAATATTCTTAGCCTGAATATAGAGTATATCAGAACCCCAGTAACTAAACTTATTGCCCTTATCATCCTCAGTAATCTCAAAGAACTTACCGTTACAAACGGTGGGATCCCAAGACATATGGAATGTTACCTGATTTCGATCAGAGTTAAGAGCGTAATCACCATTAAAGTTAAAGTAACGCTTGAAAGTAATCGGTGGACGGCTACCATTTGTCTTTGAATATACTTTCATCGGAACGACAAAGTAATGCATACCCTTATCGTAAGCGCTAGACGCTTTGTACTCAACAGTCTGACCATTATAAGTAAAGTTCATTGTAAGTACAGAAGTAGTACCCTCTTTTTCAGAGTTCTTAATCCACTGACCATTTGTACCATCATAAACTGTTACGGTCTGAGTTTCATGGTCGCCCCACAGACCACCACAAGATTTATCAGGAGCACCGGTATACTTAGTGCCATTTTTGTTAAGAGCGGTAGTCGGTGAGCCATCAGCAAATGCTGTAAATGTAACAATGTCATTTAGAACTACTTTATCAGCGCTCTTTACAGAATCAGAAAGACCGCCAAAACCATCAGTATCCCAATAGTTCCATACTTCGTCTTCGTTCATCGGATTAACTCGACGGAACATAATGTGTTCTGATTCGCTGAGTTCCTTAGGAGCTCGACACTGCCAGATAGTAGGTTTACCATTTGCATCATCATGAACACTCATAAGATAACCTTTGTGAGTTTCTGCGTCATAAAGCTGCATAACAGGATTAAATGTAACGCCTGTATCAGTTTCGAGCGTATCGTCAATCCAATTTTCCCTTGTTTTATCAAGGAACTGGTATGTATACATCTCCTCACCCTGTGAGGCAGGAGTTGCAAAAACAAGGTTCATATCAATAAACTTACCAGAGTATACGTCTTCTGTACAGTCAGGGTCAGTGCCCTCAAGCCAGATAATCATAGAAAGAGGAAGTGTCTGTCCTGCTTTGATAGTAAATAGTGGGTTTTCAGAACCGTTGTTGTAGTCATCGATAGAAGAAGCAAAAGCAGGGATAACAACTTTAGATTTACCAGAGCTGTCATCAATTTCAGTTACAGGAGCGTATGGACGCTGGAAACCAGTTGATACACCCGGTGAAATTACAGGGTAAGTACCACCATCAACAGTTCCAACATAATCCTCTAACTCCCAGCCATAAGTGCCGTCAGCGTTAGGATTACCGATCATATAGATGTGTCCATCTTCAACAGGATAAATATCGCCTGTTTTTACAGCACCACCCTGATCGTTACCATCATTAAAGATTATAGAATTATATTTTGAACTAAAAGTATAGTAATAAACAGCCCCTGAGATATGAGTCATAGGTTTACCAGGCCAGTCGGATAGTTTTTCGTCGTCACCATCATCACCGGCTGCATAATTATTCTCATCCCAGATATATGCGTAAGGCTGTTTCCAACCAAGTGAATTGTAAAAATAAACTGTTGTTTGACCTTCAGATTCGCCAGTATTACCAGAGTTGCCACTTCCAGAACCACTGGAACCGTCATCCTCAACTTTTGTTCCGCCAACTCGTTGGATATGATCAAGAGCCCATGTTCCGTTACGACCTTCATCAAGAACATAAATACCTTGATCGTAAACATCAAGGTCTACTGTCTGGTTCTGGTTACCATGATAGTTGAAGATAACCTTGTTATATTTTCTATCAGCAGTGTAGTAATAATAACCAGTGGAAGAATCATATTGCATAACTTCGCCAGGGAAACTGACAGGGTTACCACTGGTACCAAAAACATAAGCTTTTATCTGACTAGCATCAGTCCATTCAGATGGCGGATCAAGATAAACTGTATATGTACTTCCACCTGTCCCACCACCATCAGGATCATCAGGATCCTCAGGTACTTCACCATCATACTCTTTAGAAAGAAGTGAAGATGTAATCTTACCTGAGCTACCATCATTCTGATAAAAAGCAATACGGATGGCTTTTGAGTTAATTAAGTTCTCCGGGTTATTAGGGTCGTAGAGCTTGAAGAATGACTTAGAGCTTAAGTATACTGGCATATCTTCTTCACCTGTATTTGTAAGAGTAAAGTCGATATTAATGTACTTAGAGTTCATATCGTTAACAGTAGCTTCACGGAACTTGATATTAGAAGTATCAGTTGCGTTAAAAGTACCTGTTGTAGGAACAAAAAGATTACGGCCATCGAGAGAAGTAATAGGCTCAAATTGGAATTCGTTTAAGTAGTTCCAAATGTTGATGTAATCATTCTCGTTCGCTTTGTTAAAGTCAATTTCAAGACCTGAGTCCGGCTCAACAGAAATAATATCGGTGCCAAGTGTATTATTCTCAGCATAAACAAACCATGCGAAAGTACTCACACAGATAAGAATAATAACCTCTAAAATGGCAACAACACCGATTAATGGAGAAGTCTTAAATATATTCAATTTTTTGGAAGTTGAATTTTTCATCGTTTACTCCTCAAAAAAAGAATGTGTATAAAAATATCAGTTTGATGCAGCTAAATCAAAGTTAACCTGGAACTGACCACCAGCGATAGCACGGCGAGCTTCTGCGTCACAGCCCTCAATCCAGATATTAACCTGAACCTTGCCGTAATAGTAATCGCCGCTCTTATAATTAAGTTCGCAGATAGCGTTTTTGCTTGGGTCGGTTACTGTAGGTTCATAGTTTCTGTCTTCACCTCTATAACCACCAGACTCACCAATAGTCTCATCAAAAATATAAGTGTAATAGTGATGATCAAATGTATCAGCAGAATAGCCGATAAACCCATCAGTTGCAGCAAAATAATCAACTTTAGTGTTATCAGGTGTAAGTCCTGTTGAGAGCTTCCAAGTTTTCAACTCAGTACCATCTTCATCTTTTGTATCAAGATGGATATCAGGACGAGGCAACCATAATAAGCATGCTTCATTTTTACGATTCTCGTGATCTTCTCCCTCAACAAACTCATTGTAGTTAACGAAAGAAACACGAACAGCACCAACTACAGCATCCTTAGAGAAATCACCTTCGTCCGCCTTACGATTAATGTCAGTCTCTTCAGTCTGTACGAGATTACCATCCCCCGGAGTATCTTCAATAACACCCTTAACAAAAGAACCGCTATCAAGATAAACTTTACAAGGATCAGATGCTCTTAAATACATATCAAAGCAAATGTACTCCTTGTTAGGAGAAACCGTGGTAAAAGTAGGATTATTACGGTCGATATCTACGTTCTTTAACTGCATTGATGGTCTTATGAGTGTAACACCATCACCTGTAAGGTCAATCGGGCTGAAGTCGTGAAGTACGTCGTAGTGTACTCCGTCTGCCGTAATAACATCACGAAGACTGAAGTTTTTAGCATACTGCGACATAGTGTACTGATAACCGTTAACCGAAGATTCAAAACCAACTGCCATATCAAAATACTTCGATGAGCTGGACTTGGCGGAAACGCCAGTTGCATCTACAGGTTCAGGAGTAATCGTAAACCACGCAAGAGACGCAACAATAACCATAACAATTAAAGCGAGCAATAACATGACAGCTTTTATGATAAGAGATGCGTTTTGCTTCTTAGTCTTCATATTATTGCTCCTTTCTGTTGAAATTTTTAGATGTAGTCTTTAGTCTCGTCTAAATCGAGTAATTTTTCAGGACTGTAATCAACAAGTACTCGAGCCTTACGCACATAAGCACGGGCTTTCTTCTTTGCGTCTTTGAGGTCCTTTTTGTACTTAGCTTCAAGTGCTTTCTTCTCGGCTTTGAGTCGAGCGTCAAACTTTTCTTCATCAGAGAATGCACAAGCAGCAACAATTTCTTTATCTTTGCTCTCGAGTTTTGCTTCATACTCAGCTTTCATAGCAGCAAGCTTAGCTTCGTACTCCTTAGCTGTATTATTTACAGCCTCTTCCTTATCCTTCTGCGCAGAATCAATAGCGTCTTTCTGAGAAGCTATCTGTTCCTGTGTAGACTGGATTGTAGAAATGTGAGCGCTGACTGTGTTGTTAAGAGCAGAATAGTCTTTTTCAGCTTTGTTAAGCTGTGCTTTGAGTTCAGCGTTCTCTTTGTCTTTTGCGTTGATGATACTGTCAACACCGGAGAGTTTACTCTCTAGCTCAGCTTTCTCATCGTTTAAGTTGCTGATGATAGTATCCTTAGTAGCGAGCATATTGAGATGAACTCTGATTTCGTGGTTGAGTTTTGACTCCTCTTCCTTATTATCAGCAAGCTCTGAGCTTAACTGTTTCATCTCTATTTCGCGTTTTTCGTAATCATTCTGCAGTTTGCTGTAGTCTTTCTCGAGTTTTGTGTTCTGTGAAGAAAGGTTAGCAATCTGGGTGTTTGCTACTGACAACATTGACTTCTTCTCATCGATGTCAGCAGTCTGAGAAGCAATAGTCTTCTCGTGTTTTGCGACAGTCGATTTAAGACTGTCGTTCTCTTTATTAAGAGATTTGTTTTTATTCTTAAGCTCTGTATTATCGTCAGAGAGCTGAGAAATCTGTGAAGCTTTCTTCTCAATATCAGCGCTTTGTGTAGCGATTGTTTTCTCGTGCTTAGCTACCGTAGATTTGAGCTCTGTATTCTCGCTGTTGAGATTATTATTCTTATCAGTAAGGTCAGCAACGTTTTTATTGAGAGAATCGATTTGTTCTGTCTGTTCTTTGATAGTTGCAGCCTGAGCAGCACAAAGAGCTTCAAGTTCTGCGATACGAGCTTTATGTTCTTCAATCTCAGCTTTTAAATCACGGATTGTAGTCTCGAGTACAGAAACTTTGTCCTTGAGGAAGTCGATTTCTGCTTCGAGCTCAGCAATTTTAGCTTTGCAAGCAGAAAGTTCAGCCTCGAGCTCAGCAATTTTAGCTTCGAGCTCAGTAATCTTAGCGTTAAGAGTATCGATAAGAGCGTTGAGTTCAACAATCTTAGCTTCAAGAGCAGCAATTGTAGCAGCCTGAGCTTCGATAATCTTAGCCTGCTCTTCGACTTTAGCTTCAAGTTCTGCGATATACGCTTTTGCTTGTTCGAGTTCAGCTTCGAGTTCAGCAACACGCTGTAATGCAACACGGAGCTCTTCTTTTGTCTCTTCAAGCTCTTTTTCGCGAACATTGAGAAGAGTCTGTAACTCCTTAATCTTAATGTCACGCTGTCTAACTTTTTCTTTTTCCTGATCGAGTTCAGTTGTGAGCTGTGCGATAAGCATATCACGCTCTCTGACTTCTTTGAGTCGGATAGCCATCTCTTCGCGTCGAGCTTCATAAATCTGCTCTTCTAGCCACTTAGCCTGCTCTTCTTCAGGTTTGTTAGCTTCAGCCGCACGACGCTCATTCTCAGCAAGGTACTCAGCGTGGAGCTGATCCTTCAGCGCTTTGTTAGTGCTGATGGTCATAACAAAATGCTGGAACGCCATAACATCGTAGAGTTCGCTTTGAGTATCAGCATCCATTTCGCCTGAGTACTCGTGAGATTCTACAACGTAACCGGTCTTACGATAAGCTTCTATGAAAGACCATAACTCATTACATTTTGAGAAGTTAGGGTTCTTTTTGATACAGTTAGTTTTGTTGATAGGTGAACGCACCTGAATGCAGCCTTTAAGATTCTGAATGAGCGATGTATTAACAAAGTCATCAAGCATCATACGGATACGAACGATACGCTCGTAGTCAGAAAGGTTACTAACGTCCTCTTCCTTATCGACCTTATCACGGTCGTGTGATTCGGATGCATAAGTTAAATTAAATGCAAATTTCTGGTTGTTGAGATTAGCGTAACGCTTCATCTCAACGCTTGTATAAGAGTCGCTCGGAGCTTCTTTAAGAGCTCTGAATCGAGCTTCAACAAAAGAAATTGTCTTAAAAATCAGTGTGTATAAGAATCTGTTCTCGTATGTAGCGTAGCTGTCTTCACGGTGAGTGTTCAGAAGCCTTGACGGAGAAACAGAACCGTCACGGTCTACAGCCTGAATAAGACTTGTGTGCTGAGTGAGGTGACGAACAGCTTCTTTTGTAACCTGTTTAACCTTATCAACACGGTCAACTTCTTCGTATGTTTCGATGAATTTTCTATCTTCGCGGATGGCTTTATCCATGTAAGGAAGAACTTCTTCGATCTTCTCTACCCAGTCCTTGTCAATAACACGGTGGTAAGCGTTACCGGCTAAGATATCTTTACCGGTATCGCTGTCTTTGAGAGCCCCAGTTAAATATTCTCTTGTAAAATCCCCTTCGAGCGACTGTTTAAGATCAGCATACGCACGATAGTATCTACTATAATCTAGCATGGGGACTCACCATCCTTTAAGTAAAGTTAAATTAAAATCACATCATCTTCTGAAGCATACGAACGTATTCTTTACATTCGTTCATGTTCTCTTTACCGAAGAGCTGATCGAGCTGCTGAACGAGACCATCGATCTCATCACGGATGTAAGAGATGTTGAGTGCTTCAAACTTTCTAAATACCTTCTTAGCAAGGCAATAGTCAATACCGTCAACTTCAGTACCACCGCAACCAACGTATGCTGGAACGAAGTCCTTCATTTGCTTCATAACACGGTTACCGAATGCGATTCTGAAATGCTCAATAACATAGTCATCGAGGATTTCAATCTTCTTGAGGTTTTCTTCTGAAATTGGGTTAGCTGCAACAGCCTCTTCAAGAAGCTGTGTGAGGTATTTGTAGTTAATAAAGATAGGCTCTGTATCAGGTGCTTCGAACGGCTTACCCTTTGTATTAATATCGATAGGAAGAGCACGGTCGTATACCTTATCTGTGATAGCGAATGTAGAGTCGTCGTTGTTCGCTGTGCCGACATACCAGATGTTGTCAGGTACACAGATTTTACCTTCGTCGAAGTGAGCAGGGTCATCAGGCCATGGAGCTGATACGAGTTCGATAATCCACTCGTCGTGAGCAGGCATTTCGAGGATGGAGAGCATCTCAGCGAAGTAGTACTCGACACGAGCGATGTTCATTTCGTCGAGGATTACGACGTAAACGTTTTCATTATATGATGCTTCGTAAAGTGCACGTAAGAGTTCTGTTTCGTTGTACTTCTTTGTAAATTCGTTGAAGTAACCGAAAAGCTCAGTACGGTCACGCCATGAAGGCTGAACTGAAGCGATGATAGCAGGATTCTGTACAAACTTACCGAATGCGTATGGAAGGGATGTTTTACCAGTACCGGAAATACCCTGTAAGATAATCAAACGGGTTGAAGCAAAACCTGCGATAAAGCAACGTAAAATCTTAATATCATAGAAGAGCTTGAGTCTGGAGCATGCGAAGTTTCTGAATCTGTCGCAGAACTCAGGAAGAGTGATTTCCCAATCGTACTCAGGTGGTTGATAATCTGCCCATGCCTCATCGATAGCAATAAGCTTGTTGAAACGGCCGCCCTTCTGTTCTTCGCCATTGTTGAGAGCTTCCATCTCTTCGCCTGTGAGCTCAGAGATTTCGTTAGGATTAAGACCAATCTGTGAAACTTTCATTGAGAGAATCTTATCTTTCTCGAGGTTAAGACGCATAACTTCTTTAGTAAGAGCGTTAACTTCGTCAACGAGGTCGTTAGTATCCTTAACCTTCTTCTTAAAACGAACGAATTTCTTAAATGAAATAACGATGAAGTAGATTAAGATACCAAGCACTGCCGCAAGCAGTACAATAGCAATAATAGCAACTACCCAAGCGAGACCGCCGAGTGTTGTGGTATAGTTCTTAATAATTTTTACATATTCAGTGAAATTGAACATACCAACGATTCCCTTAGCAACGCCGACGATAGCGCCCCAGATAGAACCGAAGAACTGACCTAAAAAGTCAAATAAAAATTTAAAGATGGTATCCATAGTGTTCTACTCCTTTATCGATTTACGCAATCTATAAAATAACGTAGCAAAAAGCCACTAATTATTTACAAAGTTAATGTGTGGGATAGAAAATCCCTCCACCACCTAACGGTGGTCCTTTTTCCACCCTTTTGTCTTTCAGACATTTCCCCTATCAGGGGAATCATTCTTTAGGCAAGGGAGGCTTTTAAAGCTTTAAACTGTTGTTTTTAGACATCAAAAGCTAAAAATTATTCTTCATTCTCAGTGCTTGCAACTTCTGACTGAGCCTGTGCATTTTTCATTTCCTGGAATTTCTTGAATTCCTCGTATTCTTCAGCGGACATCTGAGGAGCAGCTCCGTCAGCGCCGCGTTTTTCATCATCCTTAGCTTTTTTGTACTCAACAAAGTTGATAACAACCTTAATGAGAACGTAAAGGAAGAAGATAATCATTGGTAAAAGAATGCAAAGGAAGAAGCCAAGCTGTGAGTTAATAAACTCGTAAACTTTACCAACGCCTGCAATCTTTTTACCTGTAAAGTCAGCTGTATCATAAACAGCAACGATTTCGTAAGCAGTGATATACTCGCTTACATCCCCTTGGTCAGGGAGCTGGGAAACAGAGCGATTATCACCCTGTGTCTGATAAACAAGAACGCCATTCCTCTCTTGAACATCGATTACTCTGTGGCAGATGAGCTGTTCGCCTAGGTGGTCGTTACCCTGAAGAATGCCCTCAAAAGTAACAATGTCACCTTTTTCATATGTACCTGGTGTGTCTAATTTATCATTTTTTGTAACTTTACCGATGATGACGTCACCCTTTTTAAAGTCACCACCATCGTACTCGTCACTACCACCATCCATGGAATCAGACATAATAACCTGGAATGTGTAGCCAAAAACGTTAGATATACCGGAGGATTTAGAAGTAAGAGCTAAAGTCGCAACCAAAACGGATATAACTAAAACCAGAACTATTAAAATGTTAATGATTGTGTTTACTATATTCTTAAATGTCTTCATAAATACTCCTAGGAAAAATCAAAAATAAAATAACGTAGGGGCGACCGTCGGTCGCTAGAAGGGACAATAGATATCGCCCCTACCGTAAAAAGTAGCATTATCGCTGGGACGGCGTACATCCCGCAATATACGCCAAGTTTAAGGGATAACAACCCCTCCGTCACCATTCGGTGACACCTCCCCTTACACAGTGGAGGCAAAAGAGTGTCATCTGTGGCTCCCCGAAGGGAGCCACGAACAACATTTAGTTAATTATTAACGGTAAAATATTTACACTAAACACATTATTATGTTTCAAGTACAAAGAAAGTCTTGATACCTGTGATAATCTCAGTAGCATCAACATTTGATACGTTATCAGAATAGCAAGCTGTATCCTGACCATCAAGGTAAACGTAAACTGTTACAAAAGGTGCTTTTTCAAAATCATCTTCAACTGTAAGACCAGCTTTTGTAAGACATGCAACATCTGTATCTGTGTCCTGAATCAAGAGACCAGCACCGCCATATTCTGTACCGTCATTTGTACCATATGGAGCTAATACAGCATCAAGAGTAGTCTCACCATCTTTTTTACCTGCTTCTGTTGTAGCATATGTAGCAAGAACTTTACCGTTCTGATCAGCAACAGCAACACGGATTGCACCAGCTAAATGTGCGCCAGATACTGCATTAATCTGAACTTTCTGAAGTTTAACCTGTGCAGTTGGTTCATCAGCAGAGTTATCAGAAAGTCTAAAATAAACTTTCTCTGCATAAAAAGCAGTATCACCAACAGGAGAAAGGCTAGCATCCTCAGAAGCTTCCCAGGACTTAGAATCAGCAGCAGCAATACCTACAAGTGTAGCAGCAGCGTCCTGATCCTGGTTAGCAGGCTGAAGGTTAACAGTATCCTTGCCAACAAAAAGGTTAGCATTATGAGACCAGTCTTTCTCAGTATCTGTAGCGATTACAAGACCTGAAGAAGCAGTAGTCTTAGCACTGATACCAGTAGCGTCTGCATTTGGGTTTGCAGCGAACCATGCAAATGTTGCAGAACCAAGAGCAACGAGAGCTACGAGGAGCATAGCAACAGAAGACAATAAAGCCTTCTTTCTAAATGTTGTGTTTTTCATGAGAAATTCCTCCTTAATTTTTATCCCCCAAAAACACGCAGGGGACTGTTTAATAAATAATATATTCATCCTTGCAAGTACGCCTTACAAGGTAAATACCGAAAATATCTGGGAGGGTAAACAACCCCTCCGACAAAACTTCGTTTTGCCACCTCCCCTTACACAGGTGAGGCATAGGCTCGGCTCTTAGAGCTCTTCATCCTCTACATTGAAGAACCACTGCATCTTAACGTACCCGCCCATAATATCGTTGATACATTCAGGGTCGTTACCTTCAATCCATGTGACAATTGTGTACTTAACGGTTTCACCAGGCTTGATGCCTTCTGTAAGGTCGTTAAGAAGAACGTAATCTTCGAGGTTTAAGTCTTCCCCACCCTCGACGAATTCAAAGTTAACAACATCTTCGAGTGGACTACCGTCACGATTCTTCTGAGCATAAACAGTAGGTTCACCGTTCTTATAGATAAGTACACGGAGCGCTTCGTCAGCGTTCTTCGCGATACCTGTAAACTTCAGTGTGCTCTCGTAATCAAGAGTTTCGGTACCTGAGTTTGTCAGATAGAATGTGTAAGCGAGGTAGTTTTCACCGTTGTGCTCGCCGTCTTTCTCAGTATCGAGGTTAGTCGGAAGCCAGTCATATGTAATATTAGTAACTTCTGTTACGTTTTTAGCTGAAAGCTGAAGTGTAGGTTTTTTTGCACTTCCGTCTTCTTCGAGTGTTTCACTGATAACAATACCCTCTTTAGCGGCGCCGTTTTCAACAGAGATTACGAGGTCACCGATAGTGGTAAGTAACCAAGAGATAAACCACAAGAGGAGTAACACAGCAACAGCGACAGCAAGCGCAATACCTGCACGGCGTTTCCATCTTACTGAACTTGCAAGCTCTTTACTGTCACGTCGAGCGGAATAGCGGTTAAATACACGGCTTGAACCTGCTCGTGAAACCTGGACTGTACTTTGGTCGGTAAGTTTCTCTAACTGTTCAGGAGTGAAAGGCTCTGAAGTATTAACTTTTTTCTTTCCAAAAACTGGCATGGGAGCCACCTCCGAAGTTATGTATATATAATGTATAGGGAATTAAGCGAATGGTATGTTTTCTTCGTCAGTACCTGAGAACAGGAGTTTAACTGTTAAGTTAGAACGCTGAACGTCGTCGTCACACTGTGGGTCGTTACCCTCAGCCCATACACGGATTGTAACCAGCTTAGGTTCGAGCTCGTTTAAGTGGAAAAGACGAGTATCGTTAGAGTATCTCATAGGAACTGCTAAATCGAATGTGTTCTGGCCGTTTACAGCAGAACCAACTTTATTAGGTTCGTAGATAGCAGTTGTACCATCTTTTTCAAAACCAACACGAACAGCCTGTACAACCTCAGCCTTAAGACCTGTTTCAGTAGTAGTAACTGAAGTGCCTTCCATATCAGGAGCATCATCAGACGAGAGATGTACCCACATATCAGTTGAAGAGATGAAGTAGCAATCAAACTCAAGGAAAGTATCGCGTCCTGCAACTCTGGTTGATCCTTGCTCACTCTCAAAGTTGATACCGTCACGGGTAGTAACAGGGTCTAAGAGCTGGTCAGCAAGAGTGTAGTTACCATTAGCCGATAAGTATGAGTTAATCATCTCGTTAGTGATGGTCTTCTTATACTGCTCAATATCCGGACCGTGGTCTACCATATCGACACGAAGGTCAACACCGGTAGTAATATCCATCTGGATATTCTCGACGCTCGCAAAGCTGTTGAGCGTAAACCACGCCAGAGTAGATGTAATCAAAACGAGGAGTGCAATGACACACAACATCATTGTGGTCTTACGTTTGATTCTGACCTGGGCTTTGTTAAGTTTTTCAATTTCCAACAGGAGCTGCTGTTGAGTTTTGTCCATAACAATCACCATTTATATATATAATAAGTATAGAGTCGGATTAAGTGTTAAAAAAGTAACGACAAGGTGCTAAAACACACTATGACATACTTTACAATATAACACTTGTAATTATATATCAAGATTTGGTAAAAAGCAATAAGAAAAATTAACGCTATGTAAACTTCAGACCGCATTTTTAAGCTCTTTTGCTATATATAGTTCCTATACAGAATATAAACGCGTTATTTTGACATTAAAGTGCATCGCTATTGTGCAAAACTACCAAAACTAGTGCTCTTTTTTCGGCACTTTAATAAGTGACAGCTATTAACGCATACAAAAATTATCAATGTCGAGAAAGCACTTGAAACCGTACAATAATCACGATACAATAGAATTATAAAAAGGAGCAGAAATATGAAATACACCTCGTTGTCATCTTACCTGAAAAATGAATACAGTGAAAAGTACTTTAAATTAGCACTCAGTTGTGCTATCAGCTGTCCTAACCGTGACGGTGTTTGCGGTGATAAAGGTTGTATTTTTTGCTCACAAAAGGGTTCGGGAGATTTTGCACAGAATGTGTTGCTCGATGTTGACACGCAAATTGAACGCGCGAAGGAACTAGTAAAATACAAAAGCGAAAACGACAGATTCATCGCATACTTTCAGTCGTTCACATCTACCTACTCTGATGTAAATTATCTGAGAGAAACGTTCAAAAGAACAATTAAGCGTGACGACATAGCGATACTGTCTATTGCTACACGTCCTGACTGTTTATATGATGAAGTGTTAGCGCTTATAAAGGAGTTAAACAACATCAAACCTGTTTGGGTAGAGCTAGGACTTCAGAGTGTGCACGAGAGTACCGCAGAGTACATAAGGCGAGGTTACAAAACACAAGTATACTTCGATGCTGTTAAGAAACTCAAAGAAATCGGAGTGCACGTTATCACACACGTGATTCTCGGTCTACCGAAGGAATCAAAAGAAATGATGGTAGAGACTGTAAGACAGGCGGGTGCAATAACTGACGGTATTAAACTACAGCTACTTCATGTACTAAAAGGCACCGACCTAGAAAAAGAGTACGAAAACGGAAAGTTCGAAGTATTAACTCTCGAGGAATATTCGGATATACTGTGTGAGTGTATCAGCGTTTTACCTGAAAATGTCGTAGTGCACAGATTAACGGGTGACGGAGATAAACACGCCCTCATCGCTCCGCTGTGGACTAAAGACAAAAAGAGAGTGTTGAATTATATAAATCATAAAATTGCAACGTTTGAAAAATAACACTTGATTTTTTCAAACAAGTTAGATATAATACAGAGGCACGTGAACCGTGCTTTATATGTAGAGTTGTCCGAGCGGCCGAAGGAGCAGCACTGGAAATGCTGTGTACCTTTCAGGTACCGAGGGTTCAAATCCCTCACTCTACGCCATAGAAAAAGACTACACCATTTTGTGTAGTCTTTTTTATTTTCATTATGAATCTATTTGAAAACAAGCGAAAAAAAAGACACCCTGAACAGGTGTCTTTACTTATGTAAATAAAATATCGAAAAACTCGTTGTAATCAGCTATAGCGTAGTCACATAAATCAGAATCAGAAAGATTGCCGTCGCGGTTAAAAAGGCAGGTGGTGATTCCTGCATTTTTACCACCTTGCATATCAGAAGTCAGACTATCGCCGATGATAATCACGCGTGATTTATCCTCTACGCCAAGTTCGTCGAAAATGTAATCAAAAAACTCTTTGTCAGGTTTTTTATACCCTATTTGCTCGGAAATAAAAAGTCCGTCGATGTAGTCTTTTATTTCACTTCTACTAAATCGGCCTGTTTGAGCTTTAGTCAGTCCGTTTGTTGCGAGATAGATTTTGCAATGCTTGCTGAGTTTTTCTACAAACTCCTTTGCACCATCAATAAGAAACGGACTGTGTGAAAGATTATCAAGATAAATATCGTTAACCGCTACGCAGTCAACGCCTTCAACATCGATCAAGCTGAAAAATTCTTCAAAACGCAAAGTCTTAAGTCGCTCTCTCGTGACTTCTCCCCTCTCGAGGGCTTTCCACATCTTGAGGTTAATCGCACTATAGAGTTTTAATCTCTCGTCGGTATATTCAACGCCGAAAGTAGAAAGCATCCCTTCAAACGAGTAAGCTTCAGCTTTTTTGAAGTCAAATATAGTCTCGTCTGCATCAAGCAGGACTATATCAAATCGGGTTTTAGCTTCAGTATTATTCAAAGGCTCTCCCCTTTTCGTCAAACACATCAACACGAGTGATGTCGTAATAAGGCTCAACAGAATATTTCTCAAAGAATGCTTTTACCAGTAAAGTCGGGTTGATGTTAGTTGTAGAACCTGCAGGAAGCACAACGCGAATAACAACATCTTTTTCAGTATCGTAGTGTTTAGCGTCTTTAAAATACTCTTTGATATCGATTTTCTTAACACCTTTTTTAGTTTTCTTATCGACTAAGATTTCGCTTGAATCAAGCATCTCCTGCAATTTTTCATATAATTCTTCTACAGAATATTCATCGCAAGATAAACGTATTTTAAACTTTGCAGATGCTATCGCACCCGGCTTCATTTTAGGCTCTGTAACATCAAATACAGTAAGGCCGTTAGGCAAACACATATTAAGCTCATCTTTGATTGAATCAAGCTTTAAGTTATCATCGAGAATACGCATATCCATGCTCTCACGCTCACCGCGAAAACCGAGTGACAAAGGAAGTGCAAAAGTAATGTACGGATGAACGTTAAAGCCCTCGGTATGCCACACAGGTAGTCTGCTCTTCTGAATTGCACGAATCATAACGCGGTTTAAATCAAGGTGTGAAATATATCGACACTGCTCGTCTTTCTTAAACCATACTCGAACGTTTTTCAAAGCAGACACCTCCTTTATGTTTCATCGCACCGCAGTTAGAGCACTTTTCTCTACAATGCGGTGTAGTTTTGTTATCATAAGCCTTTTTGCACTCATTAATAAGAAATTCTTTAGTAACAGAGTAGTCGATGTGATCCCACGGAAGAATCTCAGTAAACTCACGTCTACGGTTAGCGTAAAAATTAGGATCAATATTACACTCCTCAAAAACTTCGAGCCACTTCTCCAGTGAGAAACAATCACTCCAGCCATCAAAACGCATACCTTTTTCACACGCTTTTAGTAAAACATCACCGAGTTTTCTGTCACCACGTGCAAACACTGCTTCCATAAAGGAAGTATCAGCATCGTGGTAGTTATATGAAATCTTCTTTGTAGTTAAGTTCTCGCGGATGTGGGTCTGTTTTTCGTGGATAGTATCGATACTATCCTGTGGCTCCCACTGGAACGGAGTGAACGGCTTAGGCACAAAGGAAGACGAAGAAACAGTAACTCGAACGCCCTTGCCTTTTGGACGGTTTTCAGCCTGATAGAAAGTACTTACAACCTTCTGTCCAAGGTCTGCTATTCCTTTTACGTCATCTAACGTCTCTGTAGGTAAGCCAATCATAAAGTAAAGCTTAACGGTTGAGTAACCTCCATTAAACGCAACCTTACAAGTTTCTAAAAGCTCATCCTCTTTAACATTCTTATTAATTACATCACGCAAACGCTGTGTGCCTGCTTCAGGAGCAAATGTGAGTCCACTTTTTCGAACAGACTTAATCTTAGACAATATATCTTCACTAAAGCCGTCAACACGGAGTGAAGGAAGTGATAAGCTGACGTTTTCGTCAACAGACCAGCTCGATAGTTTTTCAAGTAGCGGAACAATCTGAGTGTAATCACTTGAACTAAGAGAAGAAAGCGAGACTTCATCATAACCTGTGTTTCTACACAGAGTGTGACACTGCTCGTTAATACAGTCAACAGACTTCTCGCGTACAGGTCGATACAAAAAACCTGCCTGACAGAAACGACAACCACGGATACATCCACGGAAAATCTCTTCAACAGCTCTGTCGTGGACAATTTCGACATTAGGGACAACAAAGTTATCAGGGTAGTAGGAGTTGTCCATATCCATCATAACACGTTTTTCGATTTTTTCAGGTACGTTATCGTATTTCGGAGTAAATGCTTTAATAGTGCCGTCTTCGTTATACTCAACATCATAAAGTGCAGGTACGTAAACACCCTTAATCTGTGAAGCAAGAAGTAAGAACTCCTGCTTTGACTTACCGTTTGCTTTACACTCTCTGAAAAGCTCGATAACTTCTAGGTCAACCTCTTCGCCGTCGCCAATGAAAAAGATGTCAACAAAATCTGCTACAGGCTCAGGGTTACATGCACATGGTCCACCCGCTACGACAATATTCTTAAGCTCAGTACGATCACTTGACTTGAGTGGCACGTTACCGAGCTTCAGCATATTAAGCATATTTGTATATGACAGCTCGTATTGCAGAGTAAAGCCGATGAAATCGAACTCTGATATAGGGTCCATACTTTCTAAAGCGTACAGCGGAATATCGTTTTTAATCATCTGCTCTTCCATATCAATCCAAGGTGCAAATACACGCTCACACCAGATATATGGTTTAGAGTTAAACAGGCTATACAGAATTTTCATGCCAAGATGTGACATACCTATCTCGTATGTATCAGGAAAACAAAACGCAAAGCGAACGTCAACCTCGTCCTTATTCTTGATTACGGCATTTAATTCACCGCCGACATACTTGCCCGGTTTCTGGACTTTAAGAAGTATTTTTTCAAGCTTTTCCTTAATCATAAATCCTCCGTTATTTTATAAAAAGAATCGCTAACAGATACAAAGCTATCAGCAAAAGCGAGTAATTGTATTTTGAATAAAAAATTAAAAGTATACCCAGTATAAACATCGGGATAAGCAATAAAAGTGTAAACACTAAAAGCACTGTGTTAACGGTTTTGTATGTAAAAAACCTGCTGAGAATAAGTTTTAACGCATGTCCTCCGTCAAAAGTCTCAAGCGGTAGCAAATTAAACACACAAAGTACCATATTTGTCATAAAAAACGGATAATAAATCTTATAAAACAAAAGTGCAAAAACGAGATTAAAAACAGGTCCAAAAAGCGTAACTGTTAAGTCGCACAGAAAGCCCATTTGCCTATCAGCATTTATCAGAATGTCGAACGTACGAAGCCCGACACTTTTTATCTTCACTCTAAATAAAGCAAGAGCTAAAATATGTCCGCATTCGTGTATAAGAGCACTTAACATACACAAGGCGGTTTTTCCGCTTTTATCGAGCAACAAAACAATACTAAGCAGAGCTACAGCAAAATATGAAAGCTCAAAACAGACTCCAAAAGCTTTAAACTTCATCGTCGGTAGCAATAGGCTTTTCAATATCTAAATACTCATTTAAATCAATGCTCTCAAACACATCGCTATTTAGAAAAACATAGCTCATCTGAGAGCTGTACCAATTTTTAAATAGAAAGTACACGTCAGAGTTCATCGACTTGAGTATAAACACACAAAAAGCAAGCAAAAGACACACAATGAGTTGAAGAGAAATAAGAGGTAGAAAATTGCGTTTTTTCTTAATCTTTTCACCCGTATCTTCAGCGTGTTCTTGAGTCGTTTCAGGCTCAGTATATTCAGCTTTGAGCGGCATATAAAGAGGAGTGTCTAAAACTTTAAACTCTTCGCTGTAAACTTCTTCGTTTCTGTAATCTTCCACATAACCACCTCAGCAAAATATATGCAAAGGTGACTTATAAAAATTACTCCTCTTCTACTGCGTCAAGCTTCTTGAAATCTTTTCTTATGAGATTTATAAAGAAAAGTATCGCTGCAACTAAAGCGACGACTTCAGCAATAGGAAACGCGTACCACATGGTTTCAAGCGAAACCTGAGCAAGGAAAAAAGCCACAGGTAGAATAACCAAGAGCTGTCGCATAATAGACATAATCATACTTCTAAGGCCCTTGCCTACAGCTTGGAATAGAGTCGAGAAGGTAATACCAACAGCAGCAGGAACAAAGCAAAGAGAGATAATCTTGAATGCAGTTATACCATACTGTATCGTTAGCTCGTCCGCTTCGAAAAGCGAGAGTAAAAATGGTGAGCCGAACTGGAACAGCAAGAAACCGAACACCATAATGATAGTCGCAATAATCAGGCTGAGCTTTAACGCCTGATACATACGTTTTTTATTTTTCGCACCATAGTTATATCCAATAATCGGCGATGTACCCTGTGATAAACCGAAAACAGGCATAAATACAAAACTCTGAAGCTTAAAGTAAATTCCGAACACATTAATGTAAGCTTCTTTAACAGCTACAGCAGGAGCAAAAATAGAGATAATCGCATTTATACCGCTGACCATAATTGAACCTATACACTGCATAATAATCGCAGGAAAACCAACGATGTAAATATCTAGGATAACACGGAATTTCAGTCTGAAGTTTCTGAAGCTGATTTTCACTTCGTGTTTTTTGAACACTAAAATCAAAGTGATAAAAATGAGCGAACAGAACTGAGCGATAACTGTCGCGATAGCTGCTCCTTTAACTTCAAGTCTAGGAAAAATCCAGTAACCGTGTATAAAGAAAGGATCAAGTATGATGTTAACGACAGCACCTAAAAGCTGGGTGAGCATCGGAACAATCATATTACCTGTAGCCTGTAATATTTTCTCGCACATAACGGAAACAAGACATCCCAAAGACGCAACAAGTACGATATTCAGATACTGAGTACCATATGTAAGAATTGTACCATTATCAGTAAAAAGTGAAATAAACGGCTTTGACAAAAACAAGCCGATAATAACAAAGAAAACCCACGTTGTAATCGCAAGCAAAATACCGTGTGTCGCAGCAGAGCTGGCTTCATCGAAACGACGAGCACCAAGTCTTCGTGCGATAAGCGAGTTTACGCCCACAGCCGTACCTACAGCAAAAGAAATCATAACCATCTGCAACGGATACGCAAGCGACACAGCGTTAAGTGCATCAGAACCAAGTTGTGATACAAAAATACTGTCAACAACATTATACAACGCCTGTATTAACATAGAGAAAATAGCAGGCAACGACATCGATAAAATAAGAGGCAACATCGCTTTAGTGCCCATTTTATTCATAGACTTAACTTCACTCATTTAAAAATACCCAATCTTTCTTTCCACTTTTATTCTCTAAAATCAAACAAATGATAAACAGTAAAACGCTCGCCGTACAAACGCCCGAAAAATCGAGCAACACGTCACTGAACTGTGCGGATCGGCCGCTTGAAAACAGCTGGATAAACTCGTCAATAAAAGCAATCGCCAAACCGACAACGGGCGCAAAAATAGTCTTAAAATCAAGTCGCGTAAGATACGACTTAACCGCCAAAAACAAAAATGAACCGAGTATAAAATACTCAACAAAATGCGCGCACTTTCGAACAAAGTGTTCTGTTAAAATCAAGTCCAGAGATATGCGTGATAAAAAGCTGTTTAAAAGCTCAAGAACCGAGCCGCTCTGCTGTGCTGAAATATCTGCATCAAATATCGAATTTGTGAATATAAATGCTACAGTAAGTATGCTAAGTACACTCCACAATACTCTAAAAAAAACAACTCTGTGACTTTTCAAATAATCACTTCCATTCCAGTATATATTTTAGACCTTGAAAACGAGTATGTCAATTGACGAAATATCTAAAACAAATGGGTATTGAATTAGTTTTTTATTTAGTGTATAATGTTATTCAGAAAAATTTG
Source organism: Ruminococcus sp. (assembly GCA_045532065.1). Lineage (GTDB taxonomy): Bacteria > Bacillota > Clostridia > Oscillospirales > Acutalibacteraceae > Ruminococcoides. The sequence continues at coordinate 24,369 of JAZSFG010000155.1, forward strand.
GCAAATCAACAAGTATCTCAAAAATATCACCAAGGAGTCATATAATATGAACGCATTAGTAAAATACTTAGCTATTTTCTTTGTTTCAATGGTACCGATTGTCGAGCTCAGAGGAGCAATTCCGATCGGACTTAATCCAGCGTGGGATCTCAACCCGATTTTAGTGTACATAGTGTGTATCATAGGTAATATGATTCCAGTGCCGTTCATTTACCTTTTTGCGAGAAAAATCCTCCTATGGGGTAAAGATAAAAAGTTCATCGGAAAATTCTTTAACTGGTGCTTAGTTAAAGGCGAAAAAGGCGGCAGAAAGCTAGAAGCTAAAGCTAAAAAGGGCGGTTTGTTCGTGGCTCTTATGCTTTTTGTTGCTATTCCACTTCCTGGTACAGGTGCATGGACAGGAACACTCGCAGCAAGTATGCTCGATATGGACTTCAAACGCAGTAGTTTAGCTGTTATGCTGGGTGTCCTCATTGCAGGTGTTCTTATGGGACTTGCGAGCATGGGACTTTTCGGTGCTTTCGGCGCAATTTTTATGTAAATAATATGATAAGAAGGGTAGCTTTTTTAAGTTACCCTTTTATAGGTGAAAAATATGAAAACAATCAATGTTTACGCGGCTATAATCGGCGGTGGTGCGGCAGGACTGATGTGTGCTTGTGTCGCTAAAAAGAATAACAAAGACAAAAGAATAGTTGTTTTAGAGCGAGATAACCGTGTCGGTAAAAAGATTTTAGTCAGCGGTAATTCACGATGCAATTTAACTAACATTAACACTACTATTGATAACTACCACACTAATTTTACCGATGGGGTTAATTTTCTATTAGAGAATTATCCTCCTGAAAAAGTTATTAATTATTTTGAATCAATCGGACTTGTGTGCAAGAGTGACAGTGACGGCAGAGTGTACCCTCTTTCGCGTCAGTCAACAGCCGTGTTATCAGTACTTCGAAACGAAATGAAACGCGCAGGCGTCGAGGAGATATGCGACACAAACGTAGTTTCAATCACTAAATCAGACAACTCATACAAGATTAAATGTGATGATAAAATCATTATTGCTGAGAAGGTGGTTATCGCTACTGGAGGTAAGAATAACTACGCACAGAAAGTTGTCACAAATACATACTGCGTAGCACAAAGTCTCGGTCACAAAGTGACTCCGCTCTCCCCTTCTCTGTGCGCCGTTAAAGTCGACAGCAAATTAATAAAATCGCTTAAAGGTATTCGTGCACAGGGTAAGGTTACTGCTGTTATTGACGGAAAAATCGCTAAAAGTGAATACGGCGAGATTCAGTTTTCGAGTGATTCGCTTTCAGGTATATGCGTATTCAATTTATCGGGCTTAGTAAACAAAAGCAATAACGCAAGAATCATCGTTCAGCTTTTGCCTGATTATTCTTTTGATGAAATTAAAGATATGCTATATAAACGCATAAAACTCACAGGTTCAGACAATGTACAAGAGCTTTTCACGGGACTGTTCCATAAAAACATCGGTATAGCTCTGCTCAAAGACAGCAGGATTGATACATCACTTAGAGCGGACAAATTAAATGAAAGTCAGATTAATGCACTCGCAAAAACAATAAAAGAGTGGACTTTTCAAGCTATAAAATCAAACGATTTCTCGGGTGCACAGGTAACATCGGGTGGTGTGAAAACTCGTGAAATTGACTCTCGTACATTTGAGAGCAAGTTAAACAAAAACGTATATTTATGCGGTGAAGTGCTAGATGTTGACGGCGACTGTGGCGGTTTTAACCTACAGTTTGCTTTCTCAAGTGGAATGTGTGTAGGTGAACAGTTATGATACGACTAAGTAACGTAAAACTAAAGCTCAACTACACAGAC
>JAZSFG010000034.1:0-3787 GCA_045532065.1 Ruminococcus sp.
GGTGTAGTGATTTTTTCGACATTCTCGCTGATTTTGATTTTTGGTTTGATTGTGCCGTCTTCATCTTCAATAGCAACAAGTTTGTATACACCGCCGAATACAGGCTGTGATGAAGATGTGATAAGTCTTTCACCAACGCCGAATGTGTCAACCTCAGCACCCTGTAAGAGCATATCTCTGATGATATACTCATCAAGTGAGTTTGAAGCACAGATTTTACAGTCAGGAAAACCTGCGTCATCGAGCATTTTTCTTGCTTTCTTTGAGAGGTATGTGATGTCACCACTGTCGATTCTTACACCTGCAGGTCTGTAACCGTTAGGAACGAGTTCTTCGTTAAATACCTTAATAGCGTTAGGAATACCTGATTTTAATACATTGTATGTATCAACAAGTAAAGTACAGGAATTAGGGTATCTTTTTGCGTACGCTCTGAATGCATCAATTTCGTTGTCGAACATCTGAACCCAGCTGTGCGCCATAGTGCCTAGTGCCGGAATCTTCATATCTCTGTCAACAATCGTACATGCTGTACCGACACAACCGCCGATATATGCAGCTCTTGCTCCGTAAATCGCGCCGTCAAAGCCCTGCGCTCTGCGTGAGCCAAATTCCATTACTGCTCGTCCTTGAGCAGCACGAGAGATTCTGCTGGCTTTTGTAGCGATAAGGCTCTGGTGATTAATACAGAGCAAAATCATAGTTTCAATGAACTGAGCCTGAATTACAGGACCTTTTACAGTAACGATAGGTTCGCCAGGGAAGATAGGAGTACCCTCAGGAACAGCCCATACATCACAAGTGAACTTAAAATCTTTCATATACTGCAGGAACTCTTCTGAGAACATATTCTTACTTTTTAAGTATTCAATATCTTCGTCAGTGAATTTGAGGTTTTTCAGATAGTCAACCATCTGCTCTACACCTGCCATGATAGCGAAACCAGCTTTGTCAGGATTTTTTCTGTAGAACATATCAAAGTAAGCAATTTTATCTTTGAAACCGTTTTCAAAATAACCGCCTGCCATCGTGATTTCATAAAAATCAGTAAGCATTGTTAGATTTCTTTCTGCATTATTACACATAATAATTCCTCCACAAGAGCTTTTTTATTACTATTAATCTTGCTGTTTTGCTTATTATAACATAAAATATAACAAAATAAACCCTAAATTACGGTTAAAAATTAAAGTTTTGTAACGAATTAGGTAAAAATATTTCTTTTTTTTAAATTTTCTTACAAAAAAGACTTGTTTTTTTTCTAATTATGTATTATACTAGCTGTACATTAGATTTTTGCGTTTAAAGAATTTCGAATTAGAATTATCTAAAAGAAATTAACTTAATGCGTTTCGATATTATATTTAGTAGGGAGAATTATAATGAGATTACGTAAACAAGAACTTGGCGACCGTAATGTAGTTGGCGCTAGAGTAGAAGCTGCTCGTAAGAAAAAAGGTATGAAACAGAAGGAGCTTCTCGCACAGTTACAGGTTAACGGTGTAGATATGAATGCATCAGGACTTTCAAAGCTCGAGGGTCAGATCAGATACGTTACTGACGTTGAATTAATCGCACTTGCTGACATCCTCGAAGTATCTGTGGATTTCTTACTCGGCAGAACACAGCAGTAATATTTGATTTTTTCCAGCATTTTGGTTTCTGTTTTTCAGGCGGTAGGTTTTTATCTACCGCCTGAATTTTTTTCTTTCTTATTCTCATACTTTATTTAGTATGAGGTGATGTGATGAGAGTTTTATATCAAAAGTACAAACCGTATATACTTTACTTTTTAATTTTTACATTTTTATTTTTACTTATAAAAGCGTTTTTTATATACTTACTTCCGTTTATAATCAGCATTTTTATATCTTTTCTGATGTATCCGGTGTACTGTTTTATGAAGAGAAAACTTTCGTTTAAGCCTGCTTTTTCTTCAACCGTGATTACCCTGTTTATTTTTTCGTTGTTAATATCGCTAGTTTCTTTTGTTTGTTATCTAATAATTAATGAGTCTATAAATCTGTACCTTGATAATAAGAGCTTTTTTGATAAATATCTTGGAACTGTTGACTATAAAAAGCTTTTTACTGATTTTTCTAAAATTTCTGATATTATGTCGACACTCACCAGCACGGCGTTCGGAGTCTTCAGACTTATCCCTTTAGTAGTAACATTGGTTTTGATTTCTTTTGTATCTACGATTTTCTTTCTTAACAATCTCGAAAAAATCAAAGCTTTTATTGTTACTAAACTTTCTAGTAACACCTCACAGATAGTTTTAGATGTTGTTAACAACGGTTCTAAGATTTTGCGGAAGTTTATTAAGTCATACCTTATTATATATCTGATTACTTTTATAGAATCTGTTTTTGTTTTTTGGCTTATTGGTATAGATTATGTTCTTGTGTTTGCTTTTTTAGCGACAGTTACTGATTTGCTTCCTGTACTCGGGCCAGGCACTGTTTATCTGCCACTTGCACTTTATAACGCTTTTTTGGGAAACTACCTTCCTGCTATAACTTTAGTGATATTCTGGGGGATTACTATAATAGTAAGACAGATATTAGAGCCGAAATTTATATCAGATACAATAAAAATTCACCCACTAGTGATTTTTTCGGCTCTCTATTTTTCGATAATCTGCTCTAATATATGGGTGCTTTTCTATATAATTTCGATTACAATTTTATATAAAATCCTGAGTGAGTCTTCGGTTTTCGAGCCGATTTTAAGTAAAAAAACAGAAGATTGTAAAGAAAGTTGATATTTTGTGAAAAAAGCGTATAATTACATTGTTAATATATATCTGGAGGTAACTATGGATAACAGAATCTATGATTTTTTAACCTCACTTAAAGGCAAGAAAATTGCTCTTATAGGTATCGGCAGAAGTAACCTGCCTCTTATTAAACTTTTTGCTTCTTACGGAGCTTTAGTCACTGCGTGCGACAGACGCTCTTTTGAAGAGCTTGGAGAATATTCACAGATGGCTGTTGACAGCGGCGCAACTTTAGCTTTAGGAGATGATTATCTCTCTAATCTTGATGCTGATATAGTGCTTCGTACACCAGGTATGAAATATTATCTTGACGAGCTTGTTGATATGAGAAACAGGGGAGTGGTAGTCACTTCCGAAATGGAGCTTTTCTTTGATTTATGCCCGTGTAAAATCATCGCTGTAACAGGCTCTGACGGTAAAACTACAACCACTACGATTATCTCTGAAATCCTGAAAAAATCGGGTAAAACAGTACATTTAGGCGGTAATATCGGCAAGCCTTTGTTGCCTGAAATCGAAAGCATCAACTCTGATGATATCGCTGTTGTTGAGCTTTCCAGCTTCCAGCTTATTTCGATGAGAAAAAGCCCTGATGTTGCTATTGTTACTAACGTTGAGCCGAACCACCTTGATATACATAAGGATATGCAGGAGTACGTCGACTCTAAAAAGAACGTTATTTTACATCAGAATGCGTTTTCTAAAGCAGTTCTTAATGCTGATAATACTATTTCTAACAGCTTTTCAAGTGATGTTCGTGGTCAGCTTAGAAAATTCTCGCGTACAAATGCAGTTTACAACGGCTGTTACTATAAAAATGGTGAGATTATTTACAGCGACTTTGGTGTTGAGACAAAGATTATGAACGCAAGTGACATCCGCATCCCTGGTATGCACAATGTCGAGAATTTTATGACTGCAATCTGTGCTGTTTGGGATCTTGTAGAAGTTGCTGATATTGTTGATGTTGCAAAAACTTTCTGCGGTGTTGCTCACAGAGCTGAG
>JAZSFG010000124.1:0-7084 GCA_045532065.1 Ruminococcus sp.
TACATTTTATCGAAGTACTCAGAAGCGTAGTAAAATCTGTCGTCCCAAGTAAATCCGAGCCAATTGATGTCTTCTTTAATAGCGTCTACATACTCGACATCTTCTTTTGTCGGGTTTGTGTCGTCCATTCGAAGATTGCAGATACCGTTAAATTTCTCAGCTGTACCAAAGTCGATGCAAATAGCCTTAGCGTGACCGATGTGAAGGTATCCGTTTGGCTCAGGAGGAAAACGGGTGTGTACCTTTTTGCCGTAATAAGCTCCACCCTCTGCGATGTCCTGTGTCACAAAAGTGTGTATGAAATTAGAAGAAGTTTCTTCCCCTTTTTCTGTAATATTCTTGATTTCTTCTGACATATAAAAACCTTCTTTTATAAAATTAAGCTAACTTACTAAGTCCGACTTGCATTCTTCTTAAGGACTCTTCTTTGCCTAAAATTTCTAAAATCTCGATAGCACCACCAGGAGTTACCTGCTTACCTGCAACAGCGATTCTACAAGGCCACATAACAGTGCCGTTCTTAACCTCGAGTTCAGTAGCGAGATTAATAAGTGCATCGTGAATAGTATCGTGATTAAACTCTTCGAGCGTAGAAATTTTATCGTAAACAGCCTTGAGCATAACAGGAGCATTCTCAAGGTTAGTTTTACTCTTCTTGTTTACAAAAAGCTCTTTATCATACTCTGGAAGCTCATTGAAAAAGTCGATAGTAGCAGGAATATCTGTGAGCTTTACTGTACGCTGCTGTAAAATAGACGCAAGCTTGATGCGGTCGAGTTCTTTATCGCCTAAAGCCTGTGTAAAATACGGATCAGCAACTGATGCGAACTCTTCAACACTCATATTGCGGATATATTCAGCGTTGAACCAGTCGAGCTTGTCATAGTCAAATACAGACGGAGACTTAGAAATACCCGAGATATCAAATACCTTGCAAAGTTCGTCTAGTGTAAAGATTTCCTGATTATCTTTCGGACACCAACCTAAAAGTGCGATATAGTTGATAATCGCCTGTGGCAGATATCCGTCTTTAATTAAGTCCTCGAAACCGGTTGAGCCGTGGCGCTTACTTAGCTTCGAAACTGTGCCATCGTCGTTCTTACCGTTGATAAGCGGTAAGTGGATGTATGTCGGAATCTCCCATCCGAAGGCATCGTAAAGGAGATTATACTTCGGAGTGCTGGACAGATACTCACTACCTCTTACAACGTGTGTGATACCCATAGTGTGGTCATCGATTACGTTTGCAAAGTTATATGTCGGGTAACCGTCAGCTTTGATTAGAATTTGGTCCTGAAGCTCAGAGTTATCAACAGTAATCTCACCAAAAACAGCGTCTACAAACTTTGTCTCGCCCTCTATAGGCATCTTCTGTCTGATAACATATGGTGTACCCTGTGCTAAAAGTTTATCGATTTCTTCTTGTGATAAATCACGACAGTGTCTGTCGTAACCGCCACCTACTGTAGAGTTTTGTACCTCTTCGAGTCTTTCTTTTGTACAGAAACAGCGGTATGCCTTGCCCTCTTTAATGAGCTGCTCTGCATACGGCAGATACATATCCTTACGCTCACTCTGAACATACGGGCCGTATTCGCCGCCCTTGTCAGGACCTTCGTCGTGGATAAGTCCTGCGGTTTTCATAGTGTTGTAAATAACATCAACAGCACCCTCGACGTAACGCTCTCTGTCGGTGTCTTCGATTCTTAAAACGAACACACCATCGAGTGATTTAGCAACTAAATACTCGTACAAAGCTGTACGCAAATTGCCGACGTGCATAAAGCCTGTTGGCGATGGCGCAAATCTTGTTCTAACCTTGCTCATAGCTATATTCTCCCATCACAGAGTGAGTAAAGTGTACCCAAGCACAATTTTTAGAAATTATTTTTGCTCACTCGTTGTTAAAATACTCATAAATCCGTAAGGATTTATTGCGGTTTTGCCTAGATTGACCCAAAATACTAACCTAAAAATTTAGCCGTAAAGTGTAAAAGTTTTTAGAGATTTTGGGCGATTGAGGATGAAGAAAGGCTGTCGCCTTTTAAATTCGAAATGCTCAAAAGCACAAAAAATCTGCACTTTACGACGTGTTTGGATCCGCTTTACTCACTCTAAGCAAATTCAGAGTTATTATACCACCAAACACATATATTTTCAATATTTTAACATAAAAAAGTCCTCTGCTTTTCGCAGAGGACTAAAATATTTACTGTAACATCTGAGCTGTGTAAATATCTACCGAGAGTACACCATCAACTTCCATAACATAGAGCTTAAACTGAGTGCTCTGATCTTCTTTGCCTTTTTCTGTCTTTGTAGATTCCACTGTGATTTCAGTAACAGCGGTCAAGTCGAGCTTATAGCTGTCTTTGTAGTGAGAAACAAACTTTTCGAGTTCTTCGCCCTCGAGTTCTCTCTCTTCTATGAATTTCCACGAAACTGCAGTGCCGTTTTGTATCATCTGGTCTCTCTGACCACTTAAGATAACCTGAAGGCTCTGAAGCTGAGTTTCGAAATCTGTATTCATACCTTCTGTCTGAGCTAAAACAACATTCTCATTTAAGAGCTCACCGACCTTTGTCGCACTGAACTCCTTGTAGCATGCGGTCATATACGCGTCAGCAATACCTTTCGGTGTGTTCTCGCCGCACGCAGTAAGCGATAAGCAAATCGCGATAATAAGTAATACCGAAAAAGTAATTCTAAAACAAACTTTCATAACATCCTCCGATAACAAAAAATCTGCAAGGGATTACCTTGCAGATTTAAGTACTAAGTTAAATAAATCAGATGTCCTTGAACACACCGTTCTTAATCTGGTGGTGCTCAATCATCTTAGCGATGTTATCAACGTAGCAACCGAAGATACCCATAGCGAAGATAGCAATGATCACATAAACGATACCGCCAACAACAGAAAGGATAGCGCCTGTTGTGCCCAGTAAAGCAGCGATATCACCGTAGAAGATAACAGCACATACAACAGTAGCGATAGCAACAACAACGCTTAAACCAACGTAGAATGTGCAGTAAGCTCTGAGTGAGCCTGTCTTAACTTCTGAGATGCTCTGTCTTAAAGTCTCAGAAACTTCGCCAGCCTTAACTCTGATAAGATCGCTGATAGCCTTGAATCTGAGGTTGAAGTGGACGCTTACGAAGATGTTAATAAGAACAATAGCGATAAGTGGAAGAATCGGAAGAGCAACTAAAGCACCCTTTTCGATAGAATAGCTGATGATGAGGTAAGCACCCAGAACGATAGAAACGAGAAGAGTGATTACATAGATAGCTGAACCATAGCCTGCGTAGAACTTAGCAGGAAGAATAAAGCCCTTCTTTTTCATAGGCTCTGTAGCACCGCTCTGCTCATACTTAATCATATCGCCAAAAGCAAACATCGAAGAAAACTCAATGTAGTAGTAAAGCAAACCAATAACAGCGAGTACTAAAGATACGATTAAAGTAACCACACCGTAGCCCTCTAAACCAGGGATAGCTAAAGCAGCAGCTGAAGCTAAAAAGTTAGAAGCAACAACAGCACCGCAACCTAAAATACCGCCAATGAGTATAATAAATGCATAAATTTTATAAACTACCGGACGTAAATACATGATTTTATTCCTCCTCAGACATTCATATATGTACTAAAATCATAATATAAAAATACCTCAAATTTGTATAAATGTCAATAAGATTTATGATTTTTTGCACAAATGTAGACATATTTTTTTAATTAATCGTAATATTTTCCACAATACCCGTTTGTTTTAATTTTATATCGCAGAAAAACTATCCTTTTGCTAAAAACAAAGGGCAGAAAGCCTAAGCTCTCTGCCCTGAAATATTAATTATTCGTCTCTGCCACAGCACTTCTTATACTTCTTACCTGAACCGCACGGACACGGGTCGTTTCTGCCGACCTTTTTGCCTTTCTTGACAGTACGGTTAGTCGAAAGTGTGCCGTCACCAGCAGTGTCTACAGGCTTTGCAACCTGCTCACGCTTGAGCGCAAGTGTTACTGCGTTTGGCTTCTCTTCGTTTTCGCCGTTACCTAAGATGACCTGATGAGCTGCTGCCGCTTTTTCTTCCATTTCCTTGCGTCTGCGTTCAATTTCAGCCTGACGGCGCTGAATCTCGAGCACTCGTTTCGGTGCCACAAGCATCAATTTCGCTGTATCCTGCTTGATACACTCAATCATCTCGTCGAACATATCAAAACCTTCGAGTCTGTACTCGACAACAGGGTCTTTCTGACCATAAGCTCGTAAGCGGATACCCTGCTTTAACTGTTCCATATTGTCGATGTGGTCCATCCAGTAGGTATCGACGCTCTTTAAAAGATACACACGCTCCATCTCACGCATTGTAGCGTCATCAAAGAGTGACTCGTTCTCTTTATAAATCTCCATCGCACGGTCGGTGAGAGTCTTGATGATGTACTCTTTCTCGACCATTTCAAGCTCTTTGCCTGTGAACGAGAACTTGTTCTCGTCGTCAATGAGCCAACCTCTATAGAAGTCGTTTAAGCCCTTGATATTCCAACTGTCCTTTTCAATATCGGACGCAAGATACATATTTACGTTTGAAACAATAGTATCCTCGACCATCTTAATAACAGTATCGTGGATATTCTCGCCGTTTAATACCTGATTACGCTGTGTATAGATAATCTCACGCTGTTTGTTTAAAACATCGTCGTAATCGAGCACGTTCTTACGGATAGCAAAGTTACGCGACTCGACTTTCTGCTGTGAACTTTCAATAATATTCGAGAGCATACCGTTTTCAATTGGCATATCCTCGTCGACGTTGAGCCTGTCGAGCATCATAAGCATCTTCTGACCGCCGAAAAGTCTCATAAGTTCGTCTTCACAAGAAAGGAAGAATCTACTCTGACCTGGGTCACCCTGTCGACCCGATCGACCACGAAGCTGGTTATCGATTCGGCGTGACTCGTGGCGCTCAGTGCCGATGATATACAGACCGCCGACTTCTTTTACTTTCTGTGCTTCTTCGTTAGTTTGTGCCTTAAACTGTGCGTGATACTGCTTGTAAACTTCTCGTGCGTTTAAGATTTCCTTATCGTCTGTATCTGAATAAGCGGTAGCTTCTTCGATGAGTTCGTCCGAGAATCCGTCTTTTCTCATAGCAGATTTCGCCATATACTCTGCGTTACCACCGAGTACGATATCGGTACCACGACCAGCCATATTGGTAGCGATGGTAACTGCTGAGAGCTTACCTGCCTGTGCAACAATCTCAGCTTCCTTTTCGTGGTGCTTAGCATTGAGCACGTTATGAGCAACACCGCTACGCTTGAGCATTTTTGAAAGAAGTTCTGATTTTTCGATGGAAATAGTACCGACAAGCACAGGCTGACCTTTTGCGTTTGCACGCTTAATTTCTTCGATAATCGCCATAAACTTGCCGCGTTCTGTTTTGAAAATCGCGTCAGGGTGGTCAATTCGCGCTACGTCTCTGTTAGTAGGGATACCGACAACATCCAGACGATAAATCTGCTGGAATTCAGCCTCTTCAGTAAGCGCTGTACCTGTCATACCCGACAGCTTATCGTACAATCTGAAGAGATTCTGGAATGTGATTGTAGCTAAAGTTTTTGACTCGTCCTCGACCTTAACGCCTTCTTTTGCTTCAATAGCCTGATGTAAACCTTCGTTAAAACGTCTGCCGTACATAAGACGACCTGTGAACTCGTCAACAATGATAACCTCGCCATCTTTTACAACGTAGTTAACTTCGTTTTTCATACAGCCGTATGCTTTAATCGCCTGATTTATGTGGTGCTGAATTGTGATATTTTCAGGGTCAGTAAGGTTTTCAACATTAAAGAATGCCTCTGCTCTCTTTACGCCGAGCTGTGTAAGAGTTGCACTCTTAGCTTTTTCGTCAACAACATACTCGATGCCGTTTTCAGCGTAAAAGCCTTCCATATCCTCTTTGTTGTCAATTTCAGTGAAAACGTGCTTCTTTAAAGTACGAGCAAGTGCGTTAGCCTTTTCGTAGAGGTCGCTTGCTTTATCGCCCTTACCTGAAATAATAAGCGGCGTACGGGCTTCGTCGATGAGGATAGAATCAACTTCGTCGACAATAGCAAAAGCGTGCTCGCGCTGTACTTTCTGCTCTTTGTACACGACCATGTTATCTCGCAGGTAATCAAAACCTATCTCGTTATTAGTACCGTATGTAATATCAGCGTTGTACGCTTCTCTTCTCTCGTCGTTTGTGAGTCCGTGGACAATAAGACCGACCTCTAAACCTAAGTAGCGGTAGAGCTTGCCCATCCACTCCGAGTCACGCTTTGCAAGGTAGTCATTGACAGTAACAACATGTACACCTCTGCCTGTAAGTGCGTTGAGGTATGCAGGTAAAGTAGCAACTAAAGTTTTACCTTCACCTGTTTTCATTTCGGCAATTCTACCCTGGTGCAAAACGATACCACCGATAATCTGCACCTTAAAGTGCTTCATACCGAGCACACGGCTTGATGCTTCTCTACACACAGCAAAAGCATCAGGAAGAATATCGTCAGTAGTCTCACCTTTATTAAGTCTTTCTTTCAGAAGAGCTGTCTGAGCTTTCAGCTCACTTTCGCTCATTTTTGCGTATTTATCTTCAAGCGCGAGCACCTTATCGCAAATCGGATAAATTCGCTTTAACTCACGCTTAGAGTAATCTCCAAAAATTGATTTTAAGAAACCCATATCAGTAATTCCTTTCCTCTTTTGATGATATATTAAAGCCATATCATCCCATAATGGTAAAAGTATATCACAAGTGATATAAAAAATAAAGAATAATCTGTAAACTTAATTTCAGTCCCAAAAAGAGGATTTTTGTAAATCTATTGATTTTATAAACTTATTGTAGTAAAATTGTGTTCAAATCTATCGATTTTGAGGTAATGTTTATGGATATTATCATTGTAGGTAGTGGCAGAGTAGGTAGAACTATTGCTGACCATTTAAATCTCGAAGGTCACAGCATCACTGTTATCGACGAGAATCTCAGCGCTTTGGAAAAGCTCCCTGACACTCAGAATATTATGACTATCGAGGGTAAC
>JAZSFG010000043.1:0-6429 GCA_045532065.1 Ruminococcus sp.
AAGGTTATGACAACTCTTTTGGCTTTAGAAGAAGCAAAAAAAGACGATCGCAGGGTGACTTTTAAAAAAGAGATGATAGCAGAGGGTAGCTCGATGTACCTTAAAGTCGGCGATACCCTCCACCTGAGCGATTTAGCAAAAGGTATGATGATGGCGTCGGGCAACGACGCCGCTAACGCTACAGCACTCACTCTCTGCGACAGCGCTGATGACTTCTCAAAGCTTATGAACAAGAAAGCTGCGGATATCGGTATGACAAACACTAACTTTGTCACCGCGTCGGGGCTTGATGACGATAACCACTATACGACAGCACTCGATATGGCACATCTTTTTTCTTACGCTCTTAATAACGATGAGTTTGTGGAAATTACTAAGAGTAAGTCGCTTGATGTAAATTTTCTCTCACCGCAAAAGAAGGTTACATATCAGAATCACAACAGACTTTTAAGCCTGTACCCACACTGTATCGGCGGTAAAACAGGCTTTACAAAAAGTGCGGGCAGATGTTTGGTAAGCGGTGCGAAAAAAGACGGAGTAACCCTCGTTTGCGTTACCTTTAACGCTCCTGATGACTGGAACGACCACATAAAAATGTACGACTACGGCTTCTCACAGTTGTGTGCTGTTAATACCGAAAATGGTGAGGCTTTCAGGGTTGACGTTGTCGGCGGAGAAAAGGAATCGGTAACGCTTTACTGTAAAGACGCATTAAAAGCTGTGGTAGACAAAGAGTTCGCAGGTGATGTGAAGAAAAAGGTCTACATTCCGTCGTTTTTGTATGCTCCCGTAAATAGCGGAGATTTTGTCGGCACCGTGTGTTACACTCTAAACGACGAGGTATTAGTGTCACATCCGCTGTACGCACAAAATAATATTGAAGTGAAGAAGAAAGAATCGTTTTTTACTTTCTTAAAAGGAATATTTAGTTAGTCTTTTTATAAAGACGGAGGATATATGAAAAAAGAACTCGTAAGATTACAGAAAATGCTTGCTGACTGTGGTGTTGCTTCTCGTAGAAAAAGCGAAGAGCTTATCCGCAACGGTCAGGTTAAAGTTAACGGCAGAGTTGCCGAAATCGGCGACAAAGTTGACCCATACGCAGACAAGGTTTATGTAAAGGGTAAGCGTGTCACCGCTGCCGCAAAGCCGAAGCACCGCTACATTATGCTTAATAAACCGCGTGGTTATGTTACTACTATGAGCGATGAGCGTGGCAGAAAATGTATCGCGGAGCTAATTGAGGATATCGAAGAGAGAGTTTATCCGATCGGTCGACTCGACAAGGATTCCGAGGGTATGCTCCTGCTTACAAACGATGGTGAATTTGCTAACCACATTATGCACCCGAAGAAGCATATAAACAAAGTCTACCGCGTGACGGTGCGCCCGTCTATCAACGAAGAGCAGGTCGAAAAGCTCCAGACAGGTATCGTGCTTGACGGCAGAAAAACCGCTCCTGCACAGGTGCGCGTTGTCACAAAACAAGAGGGTAGAGTTGTGCTCGAAATTGTACTTAGAGAGGGTCGAAACCGTCAGATAAGACGTATGTGCGAGGCAGTAGGACTCGAAGTGGCAAGACTTAAGCGCACTGCTGTCGGCACGGTAAAGCTCGGCGGACTCAAACAGGGTATGTACAGAGATTTGTCGCCTGACGAAGTTAAGCGTCTGTCACACGACCCAAATCCTACAAAAAACTCAAGATAACGGAGAAAACAATGCTTACTGTTACAATAAAAGAGGACAAGTATATTTTAGAAAAATGTGGATGTGACGATGCGCTGATACTGATGAGCGTCGAAGACGGAGTGGAAAAAGGCTATATCGCGTTTAAGCAGAATGGCTATGTGCTCGATGTCGTCGGATTCGAGGTTTACTACAGCACAAAAGACCTTAGTGGTGAAAGCTTTGTTATAGCTGACACTCTGATTAAGAGCCTTGCGTCATACGCGCTGAATCATAGCTGTTTTTATGTCGAAAGTTCTAAAAAGGAATTATACGATATACTCAGCCGATTCACATTTACTGAAAATAACGATAAATTGACTACTAATCTGTCAAAGATTTTAAAAGTGTGCGAAAATTAAATTTTTGCGCACTTTTTTCTTGTATTTTTTTGGCATTTGAGATATACTATATAATGACGAAAACTAAGCGTAAATTAACATATATTTAGGAGGAAATGAAATGAGTTTTTCAAGTGCTTCTCAGCTTAGAGAAGAACTCAACAAAACTTCCGCTATCGAGATTCTCTCTAAGTTTTTTGATGACGGTAGTTTTTGTGAGACAGACGCACTGCTTAAGTCCGAAGGCTCTTTTGCAGAGGCTTGTACAGGCTATGGTACAGTAATGGGTATGCCTGTTTACGCTTTTGCACAGAACAGCGACGTGGCTAATGGTGCAATGAGTAAAGCCCAGGCTAAGAAAATCGCTCGTCTTTACGATTTAGCGAAAATGACTGGTGCTCCTGTTGTCGGTTTTTACGACAGCTTAGGCGGCAGACTCGAACAGAAGAACGACCTTTTAGCTGCTTACGGCGAGATTTTAGGTAAAGCATCTGCGTTAAGCGGTGTAATACCACAGGTTTCTGTTGTTTTAGGTACTTGCCTTGGTACATCTGCTTTGACAGCAGTCAGCGCTGACTTTGTTATTATGGCAAACGACGCTGAGCTTTCTATAGATGTTTCCGGTGACACAGCTTCTGCTGAGCATAATGCTAAACACGGTGTAGCAAGCATCCTTTGCGACGATAAAGACGCATGTATTGAAAAAGCTAAAGAGCTTATCACATATTTCCCATCGAACAATCTCGAGGTTGCACCGGTAGATGACGAAACACAGCCTGATTTTGACGAAGAGTGCGTTGTTTGCTCTATCGCTGACGCTGACTCGTTTATTGATATCGATGAGACTTGTGGCGAGGGCGCTTGTGTAGCGTTTGGTCGAGTTAAAGGCGAGGTTGTCGGCTTTGTTGAGACATGGGGCGAGCTTGTTGATTGTAAAGCGGCAAGAAAGGTTGCAAAATTCGTACGTTTCTGTGATGCTTTCTCTATCCCTGTTGTCACAGTGGTTGACGCTAAAGGCTTCAAGTCCTTAAAGAGTGCCGCTGTAGTTACTTCTGCTTACGCTGAAGCTACAACTGCTAAGATTGCGGTTGTAAGCGGTGAAGCTGTCGGTGCTGTTTATGTAGCACTCGCAGGCGAGGCTTCAGGCTCTGATATGAGATTTGCGCTCGAGGGTGCTGTTGTTTCTCCTGTAAACCCTAAGGCTCTTGCGTTTATTATGGACGAAGAAGCTATGAACGTTGCAGTTTCTGAACAGGACAAGGTTGCACAGGAGTTTGCTCAGCGTGAGTTAAACGCAGTCAATGCTGCTTGTAACGGATACGTTGACGACGTAATTGAGAAGTCACAGCTTCGAGCTAAGGTTTCACAGGCTTTAGAGATGCTTTCTTCAAAGCGCGTTGAAACTTTACCTAAAAAGCACTCAACTATTTAAGAAATAAATCATCATATTCACATATACGAAAGGGAATTTGTTATGAAAAACTTAAGAATCACCGTTAACGGTACAACATACGACGTTCAGGTTGAAGAAGTAAACGGCACTACTGCTCCTGTAGCTGCTGCTCCAGCTCCTGCCGCTGCTCCTGCCGCTGCTCCTGCTGCTGCTCCAGCTTCTGCTGCTGCACCTGCCGCTACTCCTGCTCCTGCTGCTGCAGGCGCAAAGCCAATTCCTAGCCCGATGCCTGGTACAATCCTTTCTGTAAACGTAACTGCAGGACAGGCTGTAAAGAGCGGCGACGTTCTTCTTATCTTAGAAGCTATGAAGATGGAAAACGAAATCAAAGCTCCTGCTGATGGCACAGTTGCTACTGTAAACGTATCAAAAGGCGAGTCTGTTAACTCAGGTCAGACACTCGTTACATTATCATAATTAAAGGTGAGTTTTATGGCAAAACAGATTAAAATTACTGAAACTGCTCTGCGTGATGCTCATCAGTCTTTGCTTGCAACACGTATGACTCTTGACGAGATGCTTCCGATTCTCGACAAGATGGATAAAGTAGGCTACTATTCACTCGAGTGTTGGGGCGGTGCTACTTTTGACAGTTGCTTACGTTTCTTAAACGAAGACCCATGGCACAGACTCCGCACTATAAAAGATCACTGTAAGAACACAAAACTTCAGATGTTATTCAGAGGTCAGAATATGCTCGGTTACCGTCACTACGCTGACGACGTGCTCGAGTATTTCGTACAGCGTTCTGTTGCTAACGGTATTGATATTATCCGTATTTTCGATGCGCTTAACGACATCAAAAACCTCTCTACTGCTATAAAAGCGGCTAAAAAAGAGGGCGCACACGCTCAGGTTGCTATTTCTTACACTACAGGTCCTGTATTTACTGACGAATACTATGTTGAATATGCTAAGCGTATTGCTGACGCAGGCGCTGACTCTATCTGTATCAAGGATATGGCGGCACTTTTAACTCCGTATGCAACCGAGAGCCTCGTTAAAGCTATCAAAGCTGAGGTCGATTTACCTATTCAGCTCCACACACACTACACTTCAGGTCTTGCATCAATGTGTCTTTTAAAGGGCGTTGAAGCAGGCGTTGATATGATTGACACAGCTATTTCACCACTCGCTTTAGGTACATCACACGCACCTACAGAGTCGATGGTAGCAGCTCTTATGGGCAGTGAGTTTGACACAGGTATCAAGCTCGAAGAGTTAACTGAAATCAGAGATTACTTCATGACACTTCGTGATAAGTACATCAAGTCAGGTCTTATCGACCACAAGATGCTCGCAACAGACGCTAACGCTCTTATCTATCAGGTACCTGGCGGTATGCTGTCAAATCTTCTTTCACAGCTCAAACAGGCTGGAAAAGAGGACCAGCTAAGCGAAGTTTTAGCTGAAGTACCTAGAGTTAGAGAAGATTCAGGTTACCCACCACTTGTTACTCCTACATCACAGATTGTCGGCACACAGGCTGTGTTCAACGTTATCACAGGTGAGCGCTACAAGATGTGCACAAAGGAATTCAAGGATATGGTAGCAGGTAAATACGGTACAACACCAATGCCAATCGACCCAGATTTCAGAAAGAAGATTATCGGCGATATGGAGCCTGTTGACTGCCGTCCTGCTGATTTACTCGAGCCTGAACTTGAGAAATTAAGAGCTGAAATCCCACAGTGGATTCAGCAGGAAGAGGACGTACTCTCTTACGGTATGTTCCAGAAAGTCGCACTCGACTTCTTCGAGAAGAGAAGAAACTCACAGTGTGGTATCAACGGTGACAAACTTGATAAAGAGAATATGGTTCACCCTGTATAATTCGTAATTAGAAATATACAGCGATTAAAATTCTATAACAGAAATATACGCAGGGCGTGAAAAACCGCCCTGCGTTATTTGAGAATTACATAATATGCGCTTGTAGCTCAGCAGGATAGAGCGTTCGCCTCCTAAGCGAAAGGTCGGGGATTCGAATTCCTTCAAGCGCGCCAAAAAGTGCCGAAAACACTGTGTTTTCGGCACTATTTCTTTTTATTTACTCACTCATTTTCTTGGGTGAGTTTTTTCATTTTTAGAGTGCAAAACAAAATCGAACTTATAGCATACACCCTCATTTTCTTGCCAATTGCGATTAGCAGAAAATCGCCGTTTTGCTAATTACCTGCTAATCAAATTATTAGTAAAATTCTGATAATTTGAGCAGGCGTATGTTCTATCCATAGACTTTTTCACAATTTATTGTATTTTATTGTAAACTGTGGTAAACTAGATAATGCCAAACTAACTGAATATGTGTGAAATTGGGTGCGTTTTCCTTTATAGAATAATTGCGCTCTTTTTGGTCATATTTGTATAGGAATGAATTCGATAAAAATGCAGATTCCACCCTATATGAATATGTGTGCTAGTGCACCCATTTCACATTGAGTTAGTTTGGCGACTATCGGAGTTTGCGTTTTTTGTGCGGTTACTTTGGTAGCCGCACTTTTTATTTTAGGGGGTAAATATGTCTAGAAAGAGATTGTTTAAGAAAAGAGAAAGGAACGGTATACGAGCAACTACATACATATTACTAATGATAATTATTGTGTGTGCATATTTAAGTTGCCAGTATTTTTATGCTTGGAGTTGGTTAACCGAAACAGTTGCTACCATAATAGCAATAATATCTGCCATTGCTTTTTGGTTGGAATATCGTGAGAACAAACTACTAAATGAAGCTCAATTCATTACCGACCTCAATGAACAGTTTATTGGTAACGATAAAATGTCTGGTGTTGAATGGGAACTTGAAAAGTTTTACAACAAACACAAGGATAGCAAACTAAAGGATGAGGATTTTGCTGAACTTAGAAGCAAATATGACATCGAATCTAAGGAGCGCCAAAATCTTGT
>JAZSFG010000037.1:0-8839 GCA_045532065.1 Ruminococcus sp.
GCTTGCGGACCTTGCCGAAGAAAAGATGAAAGAAGTAAACGAAGCGTACGATAAGATTTGTGAAATGCGTAAGAATCCGTCATCATCAAATTCGTATTCTAATACTTATTCAAATACATCGGGTCAGTATGGTTCTAATTATACTCATTCTGATTACCCTGACATCAGGCGTTTAATCCGCGAAGGTCGTCTTGATGATGCTCTACAGCTTTTAAACGGAATACAGGGAACAGGCCGTAATGCCGAGTGGTATTTTCTTATGGGAATGGTTTATTCGAAAAAAGGCTGGTCTGAGCAGGCTTATTCATATTTTCAGACAGCATGCCGAATGGACCCGACAAATTCTGAATTCAGAAGTGCACTTGATAACGCGTCCACTCGCCGTAATTATAACCCTTCCGGCTATAACACAGTCAACTCTGCAGGCTGTTCGATGTGTGATATATGTACTGGCATTATGTGCGCAAACTGCTGTTGTGAGTGCTTAGGTGGAAGAGGTTGTTGTTAAAATGAAAACATCAGTTAAAGTTTCGCTCGGCGGTATAATAGGAGCACTGAGTATCGTGCTTATGGGCTTAACCTCTATAATACCGTTTGGCACGTACGCTTTTCCTACTTTTGCGGGTATGTTACTCGTCGCGATCGTTATTGAACACGGAAAAGCGTGGGCGCTAAGTATTTACTTCATTGTTTCTGTACTATCGTTTTTGCTTATAGCAGATAAAGAAGCCGCGCTGTATTATGTTGCGTTTCTCGGATTTTACCCGATAGTAAAAGCTATAATCGAAAAAATGAAGTCAAAAATGTTGCAGTATTTAGTTAAATTCATACTTTTCAACATCTGTATGGTTATAGCGTTTTATTTGTCGATTTTTGTATTATCAATTCCGAAAGAATCATTTACAATAGCGGGTCACTATTTACCGCTTGCTTTTTTAGCTTTGGGTAACGTGTTTTTCATAATTTATGACTTTTGTGTGTCGAAAATCGTTGCCATATATATGCTGAAAATACACAATTTACTTGCAAAAAAGACAAAACTGTAAGTTGAAATAACAGCTCGTTTGCTGTAGAATTATACTAGAAAATGTGTGTGAGAAAGGAGAGAGGTTATGGCTAAAAATTACAGCTCGAAAATAGTCGCTTTAGCGTTGTGCTTCACTGTGCTGTTGAGTACTGTTATGTTTGCTTTCTGTGTGTCGTCATTCAGCGCAGATGCTGCATCTACAGATACTCTTGTTACTATTACTGACCTTAATTTGAGAAAATCTGCGTCGACCTCTGCTTCTGTACTTACAACCATTCCTAAGGGCAAGAGCGTCGAGCTTTTAGCTGACTCAACTTCAGGTTGGGCGAAGGTGAAGTATTCTTCTTTTAATGGCTACTGCTCTGCGTCTTATCTTGATTTAGCGTCAGGCTCTACAGCTTCTATTAGCGGAAAAACTACAACTGAACTTAATCTTCGAAGCGGTAAAGGAACATCGTATTCTGTCCTTACAGTTATTCCGAATGGAAAAACAGTTACGGTGGTAGACAACTCTGACGAAGATTGGGCTAAGGTTACATATTCCTCAAAAACCGGATATGTCAGCAAAGAATACCTGACTTTGATTTTTAAATTAGGTGTAGTCACTCCAACAGAGTCTATAAAACCTACCGAGCCTGTGAACCCACAGCCTGATTATTCAAAAATCCCGAAGTGGTACTCATATTCACTGACCGATTCTATTTTATCTCACGATAACGATATTTACACCACACTTATGCTCAACTCTAAGAACGTTACTGTTGATACAAACGGCACGTTCAAGTTAGTTGCTTTCGTCAGCGGTGGTGCTCCTGTAAATGAGTACATCTCGTTTGAATCTGATAACTCAAGCGTTGCGAAAGTAACTGATAAAGGTTTAATTACCGGTGTGAAAAGCGGCACAGCCTACATCACCGCCACTAATCTTGTGACTCTACGCTCTGCAAAGTGCAAAGTCACAGTAACAGATAATGTTCTTCCGACTGAAAAGCCAACAGAAAAGCCAACGGAGAAACCTACCGAAAAACCAACAGAGAAGCCTACCGAAAAACCGACAGAGAAACCTACTGAAAAGCCGACAGAAGAACCGACCGAGAAACCAACTACAGTTACTGAGACTCTCACACTTTCCGACTCTGAGCTTCGTCTTTATGTCGGCACACAGCATATCATAAAAGCTCAGTCTAACACAGATGTTAAGTGGTCTTCGTCTGATTCGTCTATCGTGTCTGTCGACAATGGACTTCTTACTATAAAATCTGCGGGTGAAGCGACGATTACAGCTAAAACTTCCACGAAGAGTGCAACATGTAAAGTTACCGCACTAACACAGAAGATTGATATTAACGCATCTCACTCTTCTGCAACCGTTACAGCAGGCAAGAGCTTTTTTGCTCGCTCCACTACTGACGGAGTAACGTGGAGCAGTAGTGATACGTCTGTAGCTACTGTAAGCGACGGCTTTATCTTAGGTGTTAACGAGGGACAGGCTATAATCAAGATTTACAAAAAAGGCGGTACAAAGACGATTCTAACCACCGTCACAAAACCTGACCCTATACGCTTTGCTTACTCTTCACCTAACTGTGCACCGAAAAACAGCGAAGTAAAGCTCATCGCGATTACGGACAAGTCACGCACTGATGTCAGATTTAAAGTAACTGATGTTAGTGGCACTAACACAGTTTACGCGTCAAATAAAAAGGCTGAAGGCTCAACTTATGTTTGGGAAGCTGTGTACAAGTTCACAGAGTCTGGCACTTTTAACGTGAAAGCGTATTCGAAGCTCGGTTCATCGTGGACTACCTGCGACGACGGTGCGACTACCGCCTTTGTAGCTGAAACAGAAGACCTTAAAACCACAGCTTTAGTACAGCGTCGTGTCAGCGACGGACTTATCAATATGATTGCCGGATTTGAGGGTTATATGCCGTCTGTGTACTACGACTCGTTTACAGGCGACCCGACCTTAGGTTACGGTAAGCTCGTTTATGTTGGTGAACAGTTCTACAACAACTTAACTAAGAGCGAAGCCTACGCGTATCTTGCACAGACTATAAACAACGAGGGCTACTCCTCAAAGGTTAACAGCTTCTTCATCAGTAATAATGTGAAGTTTAATCAGCAACAGCTCGATGCTTTAGTCTGTTTTGTGTATAATACGGGTACCGGCGTGCTTTCGAGCGATAGTGAGCTTAAGAGTGCTCTGCTCGATTGTCCTGCCGAGTCCTCAAGCGGTACAAAGACTTACTACATAAACGGCTCGGGTGTTCGTATCCGAAAAGGACCGGGCACTTCGTACGACATTATCGACGAGCTTTCTTACGGTACAACGCTTAAGATTTTAGAGAAAACAAACTCTTCGTGGTATTATGTACAGCTCTCAGATGGCACAAAAGGATACGTTGCTACTGACTATATCGCGAGTAAAACCGTCTCAGGAACGCTTGATTTAAACTACGTCAACGAGCAGAATCTGATAAACAAGATGTGTCAGTACCACCACGCAGGTGGCTGTGTACGTGGTCTTTTAAACAGACGTATTGATGAGATGGAGATTTTCTTCTACAACGACTATGACATCGATTACGGTAGCAATAACTATAACATCAAGTTTAGTTGCGCTAATAATCCGTCGTTTACAGCTTGATTATAAATGGTGATATTATGAACAAAAAAATTGGATTTATCGGTGTCGGTAATATGGCAACCGCGATTATAGGCGGTATGCTTGAAAGCAAATTTACTGACGCTGATAATATTAATATCAATGATAGGAACGCAGAAAAATGCGACACCTTCGCTAAGAAAGGTGTCGTTGTCTGTGATACCAATACCGACGTTGTCTTAAACAGCGACATTATCGTAGTAGCAGTAAAACCTCAGAATTACGCCGAAGTTTTAAGCTCATTTGCGACTCTTGACTTAAAAGACAAGATTTTTGTATCAATCGCTGCGGGTATTTCTATTGATTTTGTGAGAACACAGCTTACACAGAACGTGAAAGTTGTTCGAGTTATGCCGAACACTCCGCTGTTATTGTCAAAAGGTGCAACCGCACTTTGTCCGTCAGATGATATGACAGACGAAGATTTCCTTCCTGTTAAGGGTATGTTCGCTTTGGGCGGTGTAGTCGAGGTTTTCGATGAATCTCATATGAACGAGATTATCTGCGTTAACGGTAGCAGTCCTGCGTATATCTACCTTTTTGCGAAAGCAATGGCTGATTACGCTGAGAGCTGTAATATCGATAGAGATAAAGCACTTAACCTTATCTGTGCTACTTTCGAGGGTGCTGCCGCTATGATTAAGAACAGTGGCGATGATATTGAAACACTTATTTCGAAAGTCTGCTCAAAAGGCGGTACTACAATCGAAGCTATAAATTCTTTTAAAGAAAATAATTTCGAAGAAATCGTGAAAAACGCTATGTCTGCGTGTACACGTAGGGCAGAGGAGCTCGGCAAATAATAGCATAAAATAAACAAGCCTTGAATACTATTCCTTAGAGTTTTCTTCCTTTAGAGGTGTAGTATGAAAGGTATTGTTTTTTCTGTTTCCGGTCGTGAAAAAGACAGCTTGCTTAAACGCCGTTTCCCTGATTTTGAGAACTTTTCTTTAAAGCGTTTTATCAGTCTTTACGGACTACAGCTTTTCTTTTTCTGCTCGTTTGTTTTCGGAGTAGTGTGGGGAGCTGTGTCGTATAAAGAAGCGTCGAAAGAGTTTTTGTCACATCTTGATTTCCTTTTTGTGACTAATCTTGAGTCTAGACTCTCGCTTACTGCGTTTGAGTGCTTTTGCTCGTCTTTTTCGTCTGCTTTTATATTTATTTTTGCGGCGTTTCTCTTAGCGTTTACGCTGTGGGGTGTGCCTGTTTTACCTGTGCTTTGTGCACTTAAAGGCTACGGCGTCGGGGTGTGTGCTTCGTATATGGTTTCAGCACATTCTATAAGCGGTGTGGGGTTTTACATACTTGTGATTCTACCGGGCACAATTTTGTTTTTGCTAGCTTTTGTTTTAGCGCTTAAAGAGTCGTTTTCACACTCGCTTTCGATGTTTAAATCCTACGCTTTCGGTGCTAACACTCTGAGTAACCTGAATCTTAAAAATTTTTTATTCAGATATTTAGTCGTTTTGATTATCGTTTCTTTTTCTTCGATAATTGATATGATTTTATGGATACTTTTTGCAAATATGTTTAATTTTTAAAAATGAGGTAAAGAATGGAACAAAGTAGAAAGAGAATGAAGTTTGAAGTTTTGTTTGAGCGATATTTTTCAAACTTCCCTCGTATTATGCTGACAAATCTTATATTTTTCGTGCCACTTGCTGTTATGATTGCACTTTACTATTTAGTGTTGACATATACTAACACCTTAGTTACAACACTTTTCTCTATAGTTGCGGTAACACTCGTGTTTCCGTTTTTTGCGGGTGTCGTGCTTGTCACTAGAAATATCGCACGAGGGGATGAAAAAGTAAAGGTTTTTTCTACCTTTTTAAAGGGTGTGAAAGAAAACTTCTTTAAGTTTATGCTCTACGGATTTCTGCTTTCTATTGTTACCGTTTTGAGCTACTATTCGATTTCCATCTACGCTAAAATGTTGTCCACTTCGTGGTTGTTTTACGGCACGCTGTTTGTTTGTATTCTTATTGCTCTTGCGGTTTTATTTATTTTCTTCTACGTTCCTGTTATGACAGTTACATTTGAATTAAAGCTCAAGAATATTTTCAAAAACGGCTTTTTAATGTCTTTCGGTGAGATTAAGAACAACTTCAAAGCGCTTATTTCGCTCGTTGTTGTTCTCGCTTTTTGCTTTACATTAGTAGCATTTGCTTCAATCGATTATCTCGTAATCGCTATATCGCTTTTACTCTTAGCTCTTATCGTGCCGTCTACTTGTCAGTTTGTGATTTCTTTTTATGTTTATGATGATATGTATTTGTCTGTTGCTGATAAAGACACAAAGAGCAAGAACATCGGTGACGCTATAGTAGACGCTAAGAATAAGAAAAACGGCGTAGTGACTGCTGATACTGAAGACTACTCCGATGTCGATATTTCTACTTTAAAAGACACCGACGACTTCATTTTCTACAACGGTAAGATGATTAAACAAAGCGAGCTGTTAAGACGTGTTAAAGAACAGCGTGAGGCTCAGATTGACAAAAAAGAGGAAGAGTAATTATGAAAAAATTCTGGATTATTTTAATATGCGTAGTGCTTGTAGTAGCACTTTCTGTAGGTGCTTACTTTTTCTTTGATTCAGATAAAAAGGATGTAAAGCCTACTGTTCCTGTATCAAACGAAACTCTTTCTGAAGAGGACGAGTATATGGACGACGATATGAGCGGAGAAGATGTCCTCGACGGTGATACTTTTGAAGACGACCCGAGCGAAGACGTTGACGACTTCACTCCGGACGACGAGTACCTTACTGACAACACCGACGATGTTATCCACAGTTCGTTTAAAATATCCCGTGTTGTTGACCACACAACAGGAGAAGAAGTAAAGCCGCGAGTTGTTTTCGGCGCAGGTTTCAACGTTGATTCTAACTACATCAAGTTCGACTCATCAGGCAACTTCGAGATTTTCTTCAGCGGTTATTTTACTGAAGTGAAAAAGGGCACATTCGTTGAGCACGACGACCTTATCTTTGTTGAGTACACCGACGGTAACGCCGCAGAATACGAGATTAAATATAATGCTGACGGTATCATCAGCTACATAGTAGTCAACTACGGCGACTACGACGTATACTTTTCATAAGAAAGAGCACTCAGTACTGAGTGCTCTTTTTTAATGTTCTTTTTCGTTGTTAACAAACCACCTGTTGTCTTCAAGAAAAAGATATTTTTCCACTTGTTTTATTCTGCAGGTGTACCGAATTCCTGCACCACCGGCTTTGAGCGATGCCGCGTATCTGACGTCGGTTATCCTGTCTATCTCGAAGCTCCTGCCGTCGTCCCAGTGAATTTTAAGTGGCAGAATATTGCCGTCTGAATCGAATTTTGCGGTAACCGATACATATTGTTTCATAATAAACCTCCTTGTCAGAAAAAGCCTACAGGGTGTACCGTGTGTTCTTCTTTCGGGTTAAACCCAGAAAGGCGAGAGTCAAACATCAGCTTTGCGGGTTTTACAGCGTAGTTTCCGAAGCGGTTTTTGATTGTGTCAAGTGTTGAGTCTAGCTTTTCGCTCTTTATGATTTCCTCTTCGCTTACAAAAATTGAAGTCTGGTGTGACAGCGTATCCGCTTCGAAATCCGTGACGCTGACGCCTAAGCTTCGTATGTTTTTAGAAAAAGCGTAGTTTTCTTTGAAAAGCTCCATACACACCGAAAGCACGTCTTTAGTGATGTTAGTAGAAACGTCGAGTTTTTTCTGTCGTGTAAAGCTCTGTAAATTTGTATCTCTTACGCTTATACACACCGTATTTGCACGAAATCCTTGCTCACGCATCCGTCTGCACACGCTGTCGCACAGCACCATAAATATGATTTTTGCGTCCTCGATATTTTCTAAATCGCGTACAGCGGTCGTAGAATTCCCGATGGACTTTATAGCAGACACTTCGTTTGATTTCATAACAGGGGAGAAGTCAAGCCCGTTTGAGAAGTTGTGCAGTATATCCGCCCATTTGCCGAAGTTGTTTTTGAGCAGATGAAGTGGAAAATTCGCCAAATCGCCTATAGTATATATCCCGAGTTTAGAGAGCTTTCTTTCGGTAGCTCTGCCAACATAGAGCAGGTCACTCGCTTTTAATTTCCACACAACATCTTTGTAGTTATCTTTCGTAATCTCAGTAACCGCGTCAGGCTTTTTGTAGTCACTTCCGAGCTTCGCGAAGATCTTGTTGTAGCTAACGCCGATACTAACCGTAATTCCGAGTTCATTTTTAATGCGATGTCTGATTTCTTCGGCGATATGTTTGCCGCTTTCATACAGCATCACGCTGCCCGTAACGTCGAGCCACGCTTCATCAAGCCCGAACGGCTCGATGTTGTCCGTGTAGTCAGAGTAAATCTCTCTGCACAGCTTCGAAAAGCGTATGTACCTGTCGTAGTGAGCCTGCGCCGTAACCAGTTCAGGACATTTCTGTAACGCCTGCCATATAGGTTCGCCTGTTTTTACGTTGTATTTTTTCGCAATTTCATTTTTAGCGAGGATTATGCCGTGACGCTTGTCTTTATCTCCGCACACAGCAACGGGTTTGTTTCGGATTTGCGGATTGTAAAGACACTCTACGCTTGCAAAAAATCCGTTGCAGTCGCTGTGTAATATCGTTCTCATAGTATGCACCTGTTTTTATAAATAACTTGAATTCACACTCTAATTATAGAACAGATGTTCGAAAAAGTCAATACAAAAATAGCGGGCCTTTTTACAGACCCGCTGATTTTAACCGTGAAGATTATGCCAGATAAACCTTTGCGCTTTCTGCGAGTTTATCTGTGATTTCCTGAGCGTTTTCTGCGTCTTTGCCAACAGCAGTGATGTAGAGCTTGATTTTTGGCTCTGTGCCTGATGGTCTGAAGATGCATGCGTGCTCACCTTCTAAAGAGTAGGAGAGAACGTTTGACTTTGGAAGGTCAATATCTGTTGCCTGACCTGTTGTAAGGTCGTACTCTTTGCTCTCAAGATAATCAGAGATCTTAACAACCTTGTATGAGCCAAACTCTTTTGGAGCGTTTTCGCGCAGATTTGACATAATATCAGCCATTTTCTGCATACCTGCAGCACCGGAAAAACCAAAGTTTAAGGTAGTGTTCTTGTAGTAACCGTATTCTTTGTACATTTCATCTATAA
>JAZSFG010000121.1:0-4650 GCA_045532065.1 Ruminococcus sp.
ACGCAACCAAATAAAGTGTTGAACGTCAAAACTGAAGCTACATCAACAACAGTAAAATTCAGTTGGGATGCACTAGATGGCGCAACTAAATACTGGGTATACAGATATAACGAGAAGAACGATACATGGACTTCTCTTGCAAGCACAACAACCATTTCTGTAATTGTTAAGAAACTTACTCCTGATACCGATTACAAGTTTAAGGTTATCGCGCGAATCGGTAGCAGTAAGTATCTATCCCTTGATGACGCAGATGTTGTAAACCTTACAACAGCGCCTGCCGTAGCGGTTGATACACTCACAGGTACAGCAGGTCCGACGACAGTATCTCTTACGTGGGATGCAATCGAGGGTGCAGACAAGTATTGGATTCATAAGTGTAATTCTGCCGACGGTGCATACTGGATTACTACATCAAGTACCACAAATTCTGTTTTCTTAAGTAAGCTCCGTCCGGAAACAACGTACTACTTCAAGGTTACAGCTCGTACATACGAAAATGGAATCGCTTGTTATAGTGATGTAGCAGATTCTCCGATGATAAAAATAACTACTGGACCTTCAGATAGTATAAAAACAGCATTAGTAGAGAATACCTCTACAACAGCAACTATATCTTGGCCGTTGTTCGAAAACGGAGATAAGTACTGGGTGATGTATTCGACTACTTCTGATGATATTAGCGATGATTCTCACTGGACTACAGTAAAATCTTTTGGTGAAGCTACAAGCTATACATTCACAAAGCTCAAACCGGACACGGTATACTACCTTAATGTATGTGTAAGATATACTGAGGAAATTACTGGAAAGCTCGAGTATATCGACTACATTCCTGTTATGTTCAGAACTGCGCACAGCGACGAAAACTTCATCAAATTTACGCCTGATTCTGATACAAGTGTTACGCTTACATGGCCTGAAGATATCCCTGATATTGAAAAGGTATGGGCGTATGCATATGATGCAGAGGGTAACGAAGTGCGTATGGCTAGCACAACTACAAATACAGTTACATTGAAAAAAATCGAGAATTACGAGGATTGTTACTATGTGCTGTATGCTCGTGACACAAGTGGTAGATATATTTACCTAACACCGACAGGTGGCTTTGCTTATAAATAAACAGCTACAAAAAGCGACAGGTTATTACCTTGTCGCTTTTTAGCTTGCTATCAGATATTATCCTGTAAATCTAAAAACTTGACAAACTAATATATATGTGATAAAATTACACTCAGTTGAATATAATTAGTATAAAGAGAGTGGGCTTGACGGCCCGCTCTTTTGTATTGTTTGAGGTGATTATTATGGCAAGCAATAAGAAAAAAGGTACAGCTCACGCTGTGTGGGAGCTTGTACAGCCGATAGTTGAGTGTTTTGAGCTTTCGCTGTGGGATGTACGCTATGTAAAAGAAGGCTCACAGTGGTTTTTGAGAGTATTTATTGACAAAGAGGGTGGAGTCGATATCAACGACTGTGAAAAGGTATCCAGAGCGATTGATAAACCGCTCGACGACCTCGACCCGATTACTGATAACTACATACTCGAAGTAAGCTCTCCGGGTATCGAACGCGAGCTCGTTTTGGACGCACATTTTGAGCAGTTCATCGGTGCAGATATTATGGTGAAGATGATTCGCCCGATTGAAGGTATCGGCAAAGAGTTCAAAGGTGTGCTCAAAGCGTACAGCGACGGCGAAGTTACCATAAGAGACCATTCAGACGAAAATGAAATCGTTATAGCTAAAAAAGATGCGGCATACATCAAGCTAGACGATTTTGATATATAAGGTTTTTATTATTAACTGACATAAAGAAAGGAAGATTAACAAAAAATGGCTAGCAACAAAGAATTATTTTTAGCATTACAGCTTCTCGAAAAGGAAAAGGGCATTCCTGTAGATTACATGATTGCTCAGATTAAAAAGGCTATCGTTTCTGCGTGCAAGAACCTCTACGGAGGCAACGAGAATGTCGACATCAAAATGGACCCTGAGAAGAACGCATTTGCAGTGAAGCTCATTAAAACTGTAGTTGAGGAAGTTGAGAACGAGCATTTCGAGATTTCTTTAGAGGACGCAAAGCTTATTTCTAAGCGTGCAGCTATCGGCAAAGAGCTAGGTGTTCCGCTCGAGCCTAAGAAGTTTGGTAGAATCGCTGTTCAGACAGCTCGTTCAGTTATCCGTCAGGGTATCCGCGATGGCGAAAAGGGCCAGATGCTGATGGAATTCCAGTCAAAACAGCAGGAAATCGCAACAGCTACTATCGAGCGTGTTGACCCTGTTTCAGGTAACGCTACTATCCGATTCGGTAAAGCAGAAGCTGTTCTTCCTAAGAGCGAACAGATTCCTGATGAAGTTCTCAAAGAGGGCGATTCAGTCAAAATCTACGTTGCAGGTATTAAGGAAAGCGATCGTGGTCCACGTGCTATCATTTCCCGTACACATCCTGACTTTGTCAGAAGACTTTTTGAAAAAGAAGTGCCTGAGATTTTCGACGGCATTGTAGAGATTAAGTCTGTTTCCCGTGAGGCAGGCTCTAGAACAAAAATGGCAGTATATTCACAGGACAGCGAGGTTGACGCAGTAGGTGCTTGTATTGGTACTCGCGGTGCTCGTGTTAACGCTATCGTTGACGAGCTTTACGGCGAGAAAATCGATATCGTGCTTTATAGCGAAGATCCTGTCCAGTATGTTTCTGCTGCTCTCTCGCCTGCATCAGTTGTAGGTGTTGAGATTCTCGATTTAGAAGGTAAATCATGTAAAGCAACTGTTCCTGATTCACAGCTTTCACTCGCTATCGGTAACAAAGGACAGAATGTTCGTCTTGCTGCAAAGCTTACAGGCTGGAAGATTGATATCCGCCCTGAATCAGGCTTCTTCGGTGAGGACACAGAGGACGAATCAGAAGCTTAATTAGAAAAAGGCTTAAAGGAGGAAGTAAAATGGCAGTAAAAAAGGTACCTCTTCGCAAATGCACCGGCTGCTCTCAGATGAAAGACAAACGCGAGCTTGTTCGAGTAGTACGCTCTAAAGAGGGTGAAGTTTCGCTCGATTTAGTCGGCAAAAAACCGGGAAGAGGCGCATATATCTGTAAAGACATCGAGTGTCTCAAAAAGGCTAGAAAAGCTAAGCGTATTGAGCGTGCACTTGACTGTACTATTTCTCCTGAGCTTTACGACCTTATGGAAAAGGAGATAGAAAATGACTGATAAGTTGCTATCGCTGCTGGGACTGTGCAGACGCGCAGGAAAAATAGTGCTCGGCAACGACCCTGTTATTGATTCTATCAATCAACGAAAAGCAAAGCTCGTAATCGTAGCGTCTGATTGCTCGAACAACACCGCAAAAGGCGTGCTTTCAACTGCACACAGAAATAACGTGTGTGCACAGGTTGTACCTTACACAAAAGATGACATTTCACTTGCTGTAGGCAAATACACAGCGGTGCTGTCTATCTTGGATGATGGCTTTGCGAAAAAAGCACAAACTCTGATTTGTTCATTAAAGGAGGACTAACACATGGCTATGATGATTAAATATAAAGTCAAAGAAGTAGCAGCCGACCTTAACGTATCGGCTAAGGACGTTATCGCTGTACTTGAGCAGTACTGTAACGTTACTAAAAAAACAATGACATCACTCGAAGAAAACGAGCTTGATGTAATTTTTGATTATTTCACACAGAAGCAGGCTGTTGAAAACCTCAACGCTTACTTTGCTGTACGCGATAAAGCTATCGAAAAGGCTGAGCAGGAGACAGCACAGCGTAAAGAAGAAGAAAAGCGTAAGAGAGAAGAAGCTAAAGATAAGCTTCGCCCTGAAAACGCTAAAAAAGCTAACAAAACTGAACCTAAAAAGGCAGAAAAGCCAGCACCAAAGACTGAGAAACCTGAAAAAGTTGTTGACCTTAATTCTGAAATCAAGTCTAGAAGAGGTCAGGGCAGAGTTATCGATACTTCCGCTGTTGAAATCAACGTTGACAGATACAACGAGAAGTACGACCGTATGGCATTTGATAAGGTGAAGAATGAAAATCAGATGTCATCTAAAAAGCAGAAAATCAAGTCTAACCAGCGCAACCGCCGTCAGGGTAAGCGCGAGACAGAAGCAGAGCGATTAAAGCGTATCGAGGCTGAGCGTAAGACAAAGCAGATGACAATTCAGATTCCTGATGAGATTTCTGTCACAGAGCTTGCGTTAAGACTCAAGGCTACCGTTGCTGAGGTTGTTAAGAAGGCATTCTTAATGGGTACAATGGTTACTCAGAACGATGTTGTCGACTTTGATACTGCGTCACTTATCGCGATGGAATTCCACGCAAAGGTTGAGAAAGAAGTAGTTGTCACTATCGAAGAGCGCATCATCGACGACAGTGAAGACGACGATGCAAACCTTGTTGAGCGTGCGCCTGTAGTTGTTGTTATGGGCCACGTTGACCACGGTAAGACTTCACTTCTCGACTGCATCCGTAACGCTCACGTAACTGATACAGAGGCTGGCGGTATCACACAGCACATCGGTGCGTACAGAGTTAACATCAACGACAGAGACATTACATTCCTTGATACACCTGGTCACGAAGCTTTTACTACAATGCGTGCCCGTGGTGCACAGGCTACTGATATTGCAATCTTAGTAGTTGCTG
>JAZSFG010000087.1:0-11691 GCA_045532065.1 Ruminococcus sp.
GAAACTCCCGTAGTTTATGCGCAGAAGATGATACAAAACGCTAAAGCAAAGGCGTTTAATATAACGCTTAGATGTAGCGGAGCGAAGCTCGCTCTGTTTCTCAAAAACGCGTCAGTCACGCTTTTTGACGGCACGAAGATCAGTGACCTGTATATAGGCTCTATAAGCTACAATTTAAGCAAAAACGATGATACGACTACTATTATTCTTAAGAGAAAGGGTGACTCTTATGTGGCTTCTTGATTATGTTACCAGAAATGCTTTCACAAAAGCTGCTCCTGAGTGCGGAGACGTCACCACAACAAGGGGTGCTGCAGTCGGAGTGAACACCGCACTCGAGCTTAGAGATATTCCTGTTGTTATGCCTTACGGAGTTGTTTCAACCCCTCCGGTTGGCGAAAAAACGGTAGTGTTACCGACTAAAAAGGGCGATGTGTGCTTAGGCGTTTATACAAACGACAGCACGCTACAGCCCGGTGAGCTTATGTTGCGCTCACAAGGTGGAGCGTCAATTGTGCTAAAAAACGACGGAACGGTGCTTATAAACGGAAAGGTGTATGGTGAGTAAATGGACGCAAAAATTATAAACAGAGATTTGGTAATAGACAGCACATTAAGTCCTCTTATGTGTAAAAACGAGGACGAGATTTTGCAGAGAATCTTTATCGCGTGCAGTATTAAAAAGGGAGCATTTTTACTCGATAAAACGCTCGGTAGTTTTGCGTATACCGCTCTTTTATCTGACCCTATGCTTTGTGAGAAACTCACGATGATTTATAAGGAAGCATCTGTTGACATTCCGTACACTGACCTTGAAGTAGTGAGTGTAGATAAAACTAAAAACCCGCCTGTAGCACGAATCAAGGTGCTTTTAAACAGCGAGGTTTTTTACACGGAGGTGACTGTAAATGAATAGTTTTGAGGGTATTGTAAACAAAATGAAAGATAAGTACGAAGAACTTACAGGCGGACTGATTAATCGTGAATCTGACATTATGATGAGATTTAAAGTCCTTGCGACTCAGCTCCTGAATATGGAGAATGCGGTAGAGTTTATTAAGCGTCAGATGTTTGTGAGTACAGCAGAGGGTGAGTACCTCGATATGCACGCCGGTGAACGCGGCATACAGAGAAAAGACGCGGTTAAAGCGAAAGGCGAGGTTACCTTTTCGCTTAGTTTTCCGTCTGCGTCAGATATTGTAATCGAAAAGGGGTCTGTGGTTGCGACAAGCGGTGTGGATTTTAAGAGTTTCGAGACAACAAAAGATGTTGTGATACTCGCAGGTAAACTCGAAGTAAGCGTACCTGTAGTGGCTGTAAAAGGTGGTAGCGACCACAACGTAAAGAAAGACGCAATCTGCGTTATGGTGACTCCACCTATGGGAGTGGACAAGGTCACAAACAAGCTCCCTACTAAATCGGGTGCTGACAAAGAAAGCGACGAGGATTTGCGCGCTCGTACACTCGATAGCTACAAGGATATTTCGAACAGCACAAACGCGGTATACTACAAGCGACTTGCGCAGTCGGTAGGCGGTGTTCATTCGGCATCAGTTGAAGCAGGCGTTGAGGGAGTAGGTACACTCGCTTTGTATCTTCGTGCTAAAGGGGATGCACAGCTCAGCAGCGAGCAAATCGAAGAAGCACAAAGGCTTATCGATAAAAACCGCGAGCTTTGCGTTGAAACGTATGTGTATTACGCTATACCGAAGAACTTCAGTCTTAATTTATCGCTTGAACTTTACGACTCATACGAGTTCAGCGTTGTTAGCGAAAAGGCAAGAGAAAAGCTTTTCGAGTACATAGACTCACTAGAGGTGGGACGACCTGCTCTTATGTGCGAAATGAGTGAAGTGCTTTATCACATTGAGGGTGTGAAGAACTTCCGATTTAACGGCAGCAGCACAGGCGATATAAAGGTTAACACAAACCAGTATTGTGTGCTGGAGAACTTAGAAATCGGGCAGGTGAGCTGATGAAAAGTTCATTTGACAGTATGAAATTTCTGCTGGAGGGTGCGAATCTCTACAACCTTGAGGATTCTAATATAGTAGACGAACTAACAGCTTATGCGTGCATACTCGACGAGTACTACGAGAAAATAAGAACATTGCTTACAGAGTGTTTTATCGATACATCTTCGTCCTACGGTCTTATTATACGCGAGAAAATACTCGGTGCTGTAAGAGATGACTTAAGCGTAGAAAAGCGCAGAGAACAGCTAAAAATCAGAGAGTGTATCGACTCTTCGAGCTTCACAAAAGAGAAAATCGAAGAGGCTTTGAGGAGCTTTGGTTTAAGTGATTTCGGGATAGTGGAGCATCCATCAGAATACACGGTAGATGTGAACATAAACACGACACATACGGATGCGCAGAAAGCGTGGATTAAATCCCAGATTAAAAAGATTATGCCCGCGCATTTATTTGTGAATATAAATTTTACCGCGTAAACTGAATATAAAAAAGAAAAGCTCAGGCTACAAACAGCCTGAGCTTTTGTGTTATCAGAATTTAATTTCAGCGGTGTCCGCTTTTGTGTCACGCTTTCTCTGAGCGTAACTTCTGTTATCATTTGAATATCTGCGGTAACGCTGGTTGTAATCGCGCTGTGTAGGGAACTCACTTAAGTCGCCGTAGTCAGAACGTGAGCGCTCGCTGCTGCGTGTGCGCTGGCGTTGTTCTCTGGCTTTTAACGCTTTGAGCTTTTTCTTGTATGTAGCTGTCGATACGATGAAGTAAATAATACCTACAATCGACAGAGCAATCAGCACGTAGCCGATATACAGTATAAGCTGTCCGTCATCCTTTTTAGATGTGTCGTCCTTGATAGCGGAGAAGTCCATTGCGTCAGTATCAGTAATCGGTTTACTGACATCTATAGTGATGTCGTCCCACTTAGTCTTTTTGTACGCATTTTCGTCAAAGTCAGAAGTGTCGTAGAGATTAGTGTAGTCCGATACATTACCTGCGTAGTCGTCGATATTGTTAACCATATCGTCTTCGTCGTAGTAGTAATCGTTACCATCCGGAGGTGTAGGGTTTACCGGAGTAGTTTCAGTAGTAGGGTCTACAACCTCGCCTGTACCTGTGTCGGTAGTAGGGTCTACGACCTCGCCACCGCTTTCGCCTGAGCTAGGCTCAACAGGAGTTTCGCCGCCACCCTCGCTCGGTGTGACAGGGTCAACAACCGGTGGGTTAGGGTCAACCACAGGTGGTGTTTCAGGGTTAGGGTTTACTGACTCGTCAGCAGCGTAAACACTGAAAACACAAACTGAGCCGATGATAAATAACACGATGAAAATTGAGAGTAGTTTTATTCTTTTGTTCACATTATCACTCCCCGATAAAATGTGCATAAAATTTAATTAATTTTTCTAAGTCAGATTATGATTCAAAGTCAGATGGCTTGTAAGCTTCAACTGCCTTGCTTACTGTAAACTCGATTTCTTCAGCGAGTGTGTCGATGTAGCTCTGGAACTCTTCGCCCTTGTAGCTCTGTAATACAGTAGAGCGGTTTACAGCGTCGTTGATGTAAGCTTTAACCTGCTTATCGATAGGCTCTTTGTAGAAGTAGTAGATAACCTTTGTGTCGCTTTCGCCGATAACTTTGTAGGAAGCTTCGCCCTCTTTGAGCTCTTCGATAGCTTTTACTAAGTCTTCGCCGATAACGCTTTCGTCCATAATCTCAACGCCCTTTGAGCTTGGGTCGTCTTTGATGTCTTCGTCCTTCATATAAGCCTTAACTACATCGTCAACGTCCTTGCCTGCGTTTGTGTCTGCGACATAGCCTTTGTATCTGTTTGTAATCTCTTTGATTTCCTTATCAGAGAGGGCTTCGTTCTTTGTTGTAGCAGATTCGCCTTCGTTTTCAGCAGGAACCTCTGTTGTCTTGTAGAGGTTAGTGTTGAAGTAAACGTAGCTTGTGTAGTTTTCTGTGAAGTAAGTTGTGAGCTCTTTATCAGCTACACCCTTTTCGCCACCGTCAGAATAGAGAGTGTCGAAAATAACTTCCTGCTTAGCAGATGTGAGGTAGAAGTACTCGAAAGACTCGTATGAAACGCCGAGTGGCTCGAATGTGTCCTTGTATGGGCTTAAGTACTGTTCGCCGTACATTCTGTAGTATGGGCCGTAGTCCCAGTACTCTTTAGCTGTAGCCTTGTGGTTATCAAGAGCAGCCTGATCGAATGTAGCGCCTAAACGCTCGAACTCAGCGTCGATAGCGAGTAATGTTCTCATTGTTTTGTCAGTTTCGTCGAGAATCCACTGCTGTGCTACTGCTTTGTTGCCGTCGTCGTCAGTAATCTCAACATTTAAGAAAGACTCTTCGCCGTCGTATGTGCCTTTTTCAGCGTCGTAACCCTCAGTCTGCTGAGCGTATGTCTGAGCCTGATTGTAGGCATTGAACATAGCGTAGATGTAAACACCGATGTTAAGCTCGTTGTCATCAC
Organism: Ruminococcus sp.; assembly: GCA_045532065.1. GTDB lineage: Bacteria > Bacillota > Clostridia > Oscillospirales > Acutalibacteraceae > Ruminococcoides. Next base: position 4,451 of record JAZSFG010000087.1, read on the forward strand.
TTGAATATGACCACTGTGGAGTGAGCGAACAAGCGGCTGTTGAAAGAGCGATAACAAAACAGAGTGTTACCGCAAGAAATTTAGTGAAATTTTTCATAGTTCAAACCGTCCTTTTTAGTTTTTAAACGTACCAAAATATTATACATAAAAAAGTAGAATTTGTCTACATATTGCGTAAAAAAATCCAAATGTTCACAAATAAATCACAATTAAAGCGTGTGATTTAGAAGAATATTTCTTTTAAAGCATTAAGAGGCTCGATTTTGCCTTTATATCTTACTGCGATGTATGGTTTGCCCATAGCGCAGACCATCGCCTGACCTTTCATCTTTTTGATGATAAGTCCGACCTCCTCGCGTTTTATCGAGTCGATGTAAAGCATAAGGCTGTTGTCTGATTGCTTGATTTCGTAGATGCCCATCGAGCTTGCAAGATTTCTGATAAGTGCAATTTCGACAAGACCCATAACAGACTTAGGTAAGTCGCCGTAGCGGTCGAGTAACTCATCAATTACGTCGAGAGAATCCTCTTTTGTTTTGATGTCTGCGATGCGTCGGTAGGCGTCGAGTCGCTGAGAGAGGTTTTCGATGTAGTCTTCAGGAATGTGTGCCTGTACCATAACGTCAATCATACAGTCATTATCGGGAGCGTCAGGCTCTTTTTCACCTTTTTCTTCAAGTACTGCGTCGTTTAAGAGTTTTAAGTACATATCGTAACCGACGTCTTCCATGTGACCGTGCTGTTTAGCTCCGAGCAGGTTACCGGCACCTCGAAGCTCTAAATCTCGCATAGCGATTTTAAAGCCCGAGCCGAATTCTGTGAACTCTCTTATAGCGCACAGACGTTTATTCGCAATTTCGGAGAGCGATTTCGCTCCGTTAAAGGTAAAGTACGCGTAAGCACGACGCATAGAACGACCGACACGTCCACGAATCTGGTGTAGCTGTGAAAGTCCGAAACGGTCGGCGTTTTCGATAATGAGCGTGTTAGCGTTCGGCAGGTCAACGCCCGTTTCGATTATGGTGGTGCAGACCAGTACGTTTATCTCCTGCTCAAGCATTTTATGCCATACTTTTGACAGTTCCTGCTCGCTCATTTTTCCGTGTGCTACCGCGACATTTGCAGTAGGTATAGCTTCGGCGATTTTATTCGCTTTTGCGGCTATAGTTTCGGTGTTGTTGTGAAGATAGAACACCTGACCGCCACGACGAAGCTCTCGTCTGATTGCTTCATAAATCACCGCGTTGTCGTGCTCTAAAACGTAGGTCTGGACAGGCTTTCTGTCGAGTGGAGCTTCTTCGATAACAGACATATCGCGGATACCGCTCATCGCCATATTAAGCGTTCTAGGGATAGGGGTTGCAGAAAGAGTGAGGACGTCGACATTTTTGCACACTTCTTTGAATCGCTCTTTGTGAGCGACGCCGAAGCGCAGTTCTTCGTCGATAATTACAAGACCTAAATCGTAGAACTCGACGTCTTTCTGGACTAAACGGTGGGTGCCGATGACCATATCGAGCTCACCGCGTTTTAATTTTTTAAGGATTTCTTCCTGTTGCTTTTTCGAGCGAAAACGCGAGAGAAGCTCGACTCTGACAGGGTAGGTGTCAAAGCGCTTTAACACGGTTTGATAGTGTTGCCACGCTAAAATTGTGGTAGGGCAGAGAAGTGCGCACTGTTTTGAGTCGCACACGCACTTGAAAGCGGCGCGTAGAGCGACCTCGGTTTTGCCGAATCCAACGTCACCGCAAAGGAGTCGGTCCATTGGGGCTTTTTTCTCCATATCGCTCTTGATTTCACGAGTGCAACGGAGCTGGTCTTCGGTTTCGTCAAACTCAAAGCCTGTTTCAAAGTCGCGTTGCCACTCTGAGTCACGCGAAAACGCGAAGCCCTCAGCCTGCATACGCTGTGAGTAAAGTAAAATAAGCTCTTTTGCCATATCTTTTACGGCGGATTTTACTCGCGACTTAGCTTTCTGCCACTCGCTACCGCCGAGCTTATTCAGCTTTACTTTTGTGTCCTCTTTCGGACCGATATATTTTGCGACAAGGTCGAGCTGTGTAACAGGTACGTACAGCAAATCGCCTTTCTGATATTCGATTTTAATGTAGTCTTTCACGACGCCGTGAACATCGATTTTATGGATACCGCGGAAAAGTCCGATACCGTGGGTAGAATGTACGACGTAGTCACCCGACACAAGCTCGGAAATAGAGTGAACCTGCTGTGCATTTTTCGGGATTTTACGACGCTTTTCGGCTTTGTGGTAGGTGTGTGCACGTGAGTATAAAATAAAGTCTGCGTCCAAGTATTCAAGACCGCTTGAGAGCAGTCCTTCGCAGATATAAACAACGCCTTTTTCGCACTTTTCAAGGTCTGAAGCAACAGTTGCAGAAAAGCCTTTATCATTTAAGGTGTCACACAGAGAATCGCACGCTTTTTTAGTACCTGCGAGTACTACTATGCGGTAGTTTTTGTAGCCGATTTCGGTTAGGTCTTCCATAAGGGAAGAGGCGGTGCCGTTAAACAGCGCGTTGTGCTTTGCGTTAAGGGATAAAAGGTCTGTAAGCTCTGTGTCGTATGATGAGTGCGAGAAGGTGTCAAGATACAGTAGCGGATGCTCACACGCTTTTCCTATACACTGCGAGTAAATGAGAGAAAAAGTCTCGAATCCGCGACACAGAATACCGCTTTCAAAAAGAGAAGCGAGCTCGTTTTTGTTATATGCCTGCACCTGTTTCATACGCTCTTTTACTGCCTTTGTTTCGCTGATGAAAACAAGGGCATCATCGTCTAAATAATCAAAGAGTGTGTGGGGATTTTCGTAGATTGTGGTGATGTATTTATCGATGTTAGAGAGGGTGATGTTGTCCTCTAACATCTGTGCTTCTTTTAGTAAAGTTTCTTTCGCTTTTGCGTTTTTGTCAGACTTCAGATACGACGCTTTTTTGCGGATTTTTGCTACTAAATCAGCCTTGTTTTCGACAAGCACTTCGGCACTCGGGGTAAGGGTGATTTCTTCGCAGTAGTCGGTGCGTCGCTGTGTCATGGGATCGAAGAAATTAATCGTGTCGATTTCATCGCCCCAGAATTCGATTCTGACAGGGAGGTTTGAGTCGGTCATAAAAAGGTCGAGAATTCCGCCTCGACGGGCAAACTGACCTATACCCTCAACCTGCTCACACCGCTCATAACCAAGCAGTAAAAGTGAGCTTATAAGGTCGTCGATTTTTATTGTGTCGCCTGACTTTATATTGACACACGCTTTTTTCAGCACATCTTTAGGCAGGGTGTATTGTGCGGCTGCGTCCATACAGGAGACAACCACATCACACTCGTTGTCTATTAGCTTTTTTAAAACGCTTATACGCTGATGTTCGTACTCGTGGGACTCACCAGTGACGTTCATAAAAGTAAAGTCGCGTGACGGGTAAAAATACGCTTTAAGTCCCATAACGCATAGGTCATTTGTTAAAGTTTGTGCTTCCTGTTCATTCTGGGCAACACAAAAAGCCCTGACATTTTTAAAATGGCAGAGCGCAGATATAATATTTGCTTTGTGGACAGTGGACACGCCGGTTATCCCGACGCGTGAATTTTTGTCTAAAGCATCGCACAGGGATGAAAAGCCCTTAGTGCTTAAAAGGATGTTGTCTAAGAACTTCATTGTTGATACCTCAGTACTATTTTATGAAAAACTGTTAAACTTATGAGTTGTACAGATTCATTGCTTTGTCGATGTTACCGTCTACTATGTGGGATACAGCGTCGCTGATGTTGTCCATAAGTGGTTCGAGAAGCTTTTGTTCAGAGCTCGTAAAACGCGACAGAACCCATTTTTTTAGGTCGTATTCAGGGTGTGGCTTTTTGCCGATACCGACTTTGATGCGTGGGAAATCCTGACTACCGCTTAAGTAGATGATGTTCTGCATACCTTTCTGACCGCCGTCGGAGCCTTTTCTTCTGATACGCATTTTGCCGACATCGAGAGAGATGTCATCGAAGATGATTATGACGTTCTCAGGCTTTACTTTGTAAAACTGCATAGCCTGTGTGACTGACTGGCCGGAGAGGTTCATAAAGGTAGACGGCTTAAGCAAAAGGCAACGGTGACCGTTTATCATACAGTCGCCAGTTGTGCCTTTGAACTTGATTTTGTTCATCTTGCAGTGAAGTTTCTCGGCAAGATAATCGAGTGCGATGAAACCGCAGTTGTGGCGGGTGTTTTCGTACTCTTTACCGGGATTACCGAGTCCGACGATGATGTATTCGATTGGCCCTGTTGCTACAGATGAACTATTCTTTAAACGTGAAAACATAAAAAACTCCGAAAAACAAAGAGGGTGCGCAAAGCACCCTCGATTGTGTGATTAAAGGAACATTGGAGAAACCGGCTTGTCCTCGTAAATTCTCTCGATTGCTTCAGCAAACAGTGGAGCAACTGACAGAACTGTGAACTTGTCGATCATCTTGTCCTCAGCAATTGGAACTGTGTCGAGTAAGATGCACTCTTTGATAGCGCTGTTCTGGATTCTCTCGATAGCAGGACCGGAGAGTACTGCGTGAGAAGCACAAGCGTAAACTTCTGTAGCGCCGCCTTTTTCAACGATAGCGTTAGCAGCGTTGCAAAGTGTACCTGCTGTGTCGATCATATCATCAACGAGGATAACTTTCTTGCCTTCAACTTCACCGATGATGTTCATAACTTCAGAAACGTTAGCACGCTGTCTGCGCTTGTCAACGATAGCGATAGGGCAACCGATTTTAGCAGCGAAGTTACGAGCACGAGTAACAGAGCCGAGGTCAGGAGATACAACAACGTACTCATCGGTGTGACCTGCGATTTTGTTTCTCATGTGCTCAGCGAGCATAGGAGCACCTACGAGGTGGTCAACAGGAATGTTGAAGAACCCCTGAATCTGTGCAGCGTGAAGGTCCATTGTGAGGAGTCTGTCAGCACCTGCAGCGGTGATAAGGTCAGCAACGAGCTTTGCTGAGATTGGATCTCTTGCTTTTGACTTTCTGTCCTGACGAGCATAGCCGAAGTATGGCATAACTGCTGTGATAGAAGAAGCAGAAGCTCTCTTCATAGCGTCAATCATAATGAGAAGCTCCATGAGGTTGTCGTTAACCGGTGAGCATGTTGACTGTACGATGAAGCATTCGCTACCACGAACAGACTCGTGAAGTGAAACAGCGATTTCACCGTCAGAGAAAGTAGCGCAGTCGCTTTTGCCTAAAGGTAAGCCTAAGCAGCCAGCAATACCCTGAGCAACTTCTACGTTAGAGTTCAGCGTGAAAATCTTGATGTCCTTACCGTGTGAATTCATTTTGTGATACCCCTTTAAATTTGATGATGTGATATATGTAAAAATAAATTATATCCGAGTTGAATGTTTTTAGCTTATTTGTAGCCTTTTGCAATCGCAATCTGGTTGAGTTCTTCGAGCTGTGCAGGGTCGTTAGCACCGAGCACTGTATCAGGTGAAGAAGCAATAAACGCAGATACGCGCTTGTTGTCAGCTAAAAGAAGCTTTAACGCATCAGGAAGATAGTACTCCGCTGCAGCGTTATCAGAAGTGATTTTATCCAGAACAGAGAGCAGATCTTCTGTGTCAAACCAGTAGCCACCCGAGTTTACTTCTTTAATCTTTAAGATTTCCTCATCAGCTTCCTTGTGCTCAACGATAGCTTTGAGTGAGCCGTCTTCGTTTCTTACGATTCTGCCGTAGCCTGTAGAATCATCAAGCACTGCGGAAATAACAGTAGCAGAAGCGTTTTCACTGTCGTGCTGAGAAAAAGCGTTTGCGACTGTGTCTTTATCCATAAACGGAGCGTCACCGCACAGGATAACAACATCGCCTTTGTTTTTCAAGAGGAAGTCTTTTGCCATCATAACCGCGTGACCTGTACCAAGACGCTCAGCCTGATAAACAGTCTCGACTTCGTACGGCAAAGTAGCGACATACTCTTCGATACATTCCTTTTTGTAGCCTTTGACTACACAGATGTTTTCAACACCAGCGCCTCTGACAGAGTCGATAACCCACTGAAGCATAGGCTTACCCAGTACCTGACTCATAGGCTTTGGCATATTGCTTTTCATACGTTTGCCCTCACCACCGGCGAGAATAACAGCACATTTAGCCATAACGCACCTCCGCATAATAACAGATGATAATATTATCGCATATATTTATAAAAATTCAAGGTTATTTTTCAAATTAAGGATAAATTAAACATTTTTCACAATATCACCAAAAAAAAAGCCTAACTTTTATTAGATTTTTTTGAATTAAATTATAGAATTTTATTTACATATTTGTTATAATGTTGTCAGGCATGTTTAGGTCATAGTTAGAAGTGCGTGGTTTTGCGCTTCGTATGGCGGCCTATTAACAATATTTTTATGGAGGTTGATTCCAATGAGTCACAAGTTTGTTTACCTCTTCAAAGAGGGCGACGCTTCAATGAGAGAGCTTCTCGGCGGTAAAGGTGCTAACCTTGCTGAGATGACAAAACTCGGTCTTCCTGTACCACAGGGCTTCACAGTTTCTACTGAGGCTTGTACACAGTACTACGAAGATGGCAGAAAGATCAACGACGACATCAAGGCAGAGATCATGGAAAACATCATCAAGATGGAAGAGATCACTGGCAAGAAGTTCGGCGACAAAGAAAACCCACTCCTCGTATCAGTTCGTTCAGGTGCTAGAGCATCTATGCCTGGTATGATGGATACTATCCTTAACCTCGGTCTTAACGAAGAGGTTGTTGAGACAATGGCTAAGATGTCTGGTAACCCACGTTGGGCTTACGACTGCTACCGTCGTTTCATGCAGATGTATTCTGACGTTGTTATGGAAGTTGGTAAGAAGTACTTCGAGCAGCTCATCGACGAGATGAAAGAAGCTAAGGGCGTTACACAGGACGTTGACCTTACAGCTGAAGATCTTAAGGAACTTGCTAACCAGTTTAAGGCTGAGTACAAGGCTAAGATCGGTGAAGATTTCCCCTCCGATCCTAAAGATCAGCTCATGGGCGCTATCAAGGCTGTTTTCCGTTCTTGGGACAACCCCAGAGCTAACGTTTACCGCCGTGACAACGATATCCCTTATTCCTGGGGTACTGCTGTTAACGTTCAGATGATGGCATTCGGTAACATGGGTGACGACTGCGGTACTGGTGTTGCGTTCACACGTGACCCTGCTACAGGTGAGAAGCACCTCATGGGTGAGTTC
>JAZSFG010000028.1:0-7583 GCA_045532065.1 Ruminococcus sp.
TCGGTCAGTACTATGTAGCTATGGGCGGTTGTGACGCTATCGTATTCACAGCAGGCTTAGGTGAGAACCAGCCACAGCTTAGAAAAAGAGTTTGCGATTACTTAAAGGTATTTGGTGTTAAGCTTAACGAAGAGTTTAACGAAACAGCTAGACGTGGTGTTGTAGGTCAGCTTTCTACAGATGATTCCGCTATCCGTGTTGAGCTTATCGCTACTAACGAAGAGCTTGTCATCGCTAGAGATACACAGGAAATCGTTAATGCTCTTTAATTCCGAATTAGAATAATAGAACACATAAATTATGCCGTCGGGGTTACCGACGGCATTTTTTATATCGGGTTAGATGTTAGGTCTGAGTCGCCGGCTTCGGTGTGGTCTCTGAAAAGAAGAGAGATGCACCACAGTGCGGACAAACCGACAACTACATAAATGATTCTGCTTATGATTCCTGTCTGACCGCCACAAATCCATGCAACGATGTCAAACTTAAATAAACCGACGCTACCCCAGTTGATACCGCCGATAACAAGCAAAGTCAAAGCGATTTTGTCAAGCATATTAAAACCTCCAGATTATTTAGGGTGTTTTAATATTCTTAACAAAAGTTAATAAAATATACGGAAATCAAAAAATAAATAATGTCAGTATGAAAGCGGCTAAACCTAATACGAGCATACCGATTGCAATAAATCGTGTCATTCTCATCGATTTTTCAATTTTATATTTATTTATCATAACATCCGCAGGCATAGGGAAGAGCAGGAAAAGTATTCCTAAAATAAACAGTGGGATTGAAATCATATAACCACCTACAGTTCTCAAAAAAGAGAATACAAAAAGACCGATACCGATTGACATAACACACACACCGTTTATTATACCCATGAGTGTTGAAATTTTATCTCTAGTGTCATAAAATTTGTTTGCATTTGTCTGGCAATCGTCACAACAGTATATCTCGTGGTACGAAATCTCTTTCGCACAGTATTCGCATTTTTTCATTATATCACCTTTAAGAAAATTACTGTTGTTATGATACCACAACGCCCTGCAATTTTCAATGATTGTTTTAATTTTATAGTATATATGGTGTCGCGCAATTCTTTTATTGAATTTGTATAAATAAATAATATAAATTTGTATGAAATATGAATTGAAGTAACAAAAGAATTGATGTATAATTAACAATGAAGAAAATAGAAAAGTGTGTTTTCTTTCTAAATTTTTTATACCTTAGGAGGTAAATATGAAAACAAAGAAGATTATCAGCTTGCTTTTAGCAGTTGTATTAGTTGTTTCTTGTTTCACAGCTACAGGCATTACAGCTAATGCTGAGGAAAACTACAACGAATACGAAAAAATGCTCGAAGCTATTAAGCCTGAGAACAACTATGGTCTTGCTGACACTGTAAATGAAGGTAAGATTATCCAGGCTTGGAACTGGTCATACGCTAACATTGAGAAGAACCTCACAAAGCTCGCAGAACAGGGCTTTACAACAATTCAGGTTTCTCCTCCAAACGAACTTAAAATGCCTACAAAGGGCGTTAAGGTTTGCGAACCTGCAGTAAACGGTATTGCTCCTAACGGTTGGTGGATGTTCTATCAGCCAGCAGGCTTCCAGCTCAATGAGTCTACTGACAACGCTCTCGGTACAAAGGCTGAATTTGTACAGATGTGCGATAAGGCTCACGATTTAGGCCTTAAGATTATCGTTGACGCTGTTATCAACCACATGGGTACTGACGACGATCACGTTGGCAAGTACACAAACGATTCTCTCGATCCTATGGACCATGTAAACCCACGTGCTGCTGAGTTCGAACCTGAGCTTTTAGCTGCAAAGGCTTTCCATAGCCCATGGGTTGATATGACATACAAAGAGAACTACTGGGACGGTTGGTCAGATTACGATATTGAAGAAGACTTAACACAGCACTGTACATCAGGTCTTCCTGACCTTGCTACAGAAACACAGCTCGTACAGGATACAATCTACGAGTACTTCGTAGAGCTTGTTGAAGCTGGTGCTGACGGTTTCCGTTTCGACGCTGCTAAGCACATCGAGACAATGCACGATACATACTTCGCTTCTGACTTCTGGCAGGATACTCTCTTAAAGCTCAGAGAGAACTACCCTGACAAAGAGTGCTACGCTTACGGTGAAATCCTTAACAAGTGTGGTGACGGTCGTCCATTCTACGAGTACACAGAGCTCATGGATGTAACTGACTCTTCTTCATACTGGGGCATCAAGGACGCTGTTGTAAACATGGGTAACGGCGGTAACCCAACACCTTACTATCAGTCAGAAAAAGAAGGTTGTGACCCTACAACTGTAAACTTTACAAAAGAAAATGTTATCCAGTGGAACGAATCCCACGATACATACATCGACGGTGGTACATCTGCTCTTACAGTTCAGCAGAGAAACAAGATCTGGGCGTTAACAGCTGCTCGTCAGGAAATCACTGGCGTTTACTTTGCTCGTCCAGACGATAGAACAGGCGCTGACCGTGCTGCTATCGAAGCTATCTGTGCTAACATCACTCTCGGTGATGCAGCTCTCACATCATGGACAAGCCCTGAAGTTAAGGCTGTTAACCAGTTTGACAACTACTTCGGCGATGCTTCTGAGTGGAACTCAACAACTGATAAGGTTACTATGATCGAACGTGGCGGTTTAGGTGCTACTCTCGTTAACCTTGGCGGTACAACAAAGTCTGTTAGCATTAAGTCTAACACACTTGCTGCTGGTACTTATAAAGATTCTATCACAGGTAACACATTCACAGTTGCTGGAAACGATGAAGATGGTTACAAACTCACTGGCACAATCGGTTCAACAGGTGTCGCTTGTATCTACTATGCTCAGGACACAGCTCCTGTTCTCCCAGAGCTCCCAGACCCATCAGAAGATCCATATTCATATCCAATCGACTGGCAGTCAGGTACATATCCAGAGTTCGAAGGTTACACAACTCTCGTTCTTTCTTCAAAGACTTGGTCTGAAGCTTACTCATACTGCTGGGTAGAAGGCACACAGGACTTTGCAGTTGCATGGCCTGGTACACCAATGAAGCTCGTTACAGAAGATAACGGCTACGGTGAGAGACAGTTCGTTGCTTACATTCCTAAGGAATATAATATGTACATCATCAACAACGGTCAGGGCGGTGGCTCTAACCAAACTGCTGACCTTTCTGTTCCACAGAGCTCAGGTGTATGGCTTGATAAGCTTGATGCTAACGGTAACTGGACAGTAGGCTACTGGACACCAACATTCATCCCAACAAAGCTTGGTAAGGATGAAGACCCATCTGAGGAGCCTTCAAGTGAAGAACCTTCAAGTGAGGAGCCATCTTCAGAACAGCCACCAAGACCATCTGTAGATCCTACAGATAAGTACATCATCGGTGATGTAAACGGTGACGGTGATGTAGCTATCGTAGATGCTACTATTGTTCAGCGTTTTGTTGCAAAGACTGAAGATCTTGTCGGCAACGCATTCCTTGCAGGTGACGCTAACGAAGACGGCGATATTGCTATCGGCGACGCAACTCTGATCCAGAGACATGTTGCTCAATTTAGTGATGATAACAACATCGGTAAAACGGTTACAAAATAATATCACCTAAGAAAAGGCGGGCACTTTTGTGTCCGCCTTTTCTTGTGTACTTTTTTGTATCGATGTGATATAATCAAGAAAAACTTTTTAGGAGGATAATATGCACATCCCGTCTGTTGATACTTTAGATATTTCCGTTCTCACGTTTGATGAAGCGATGAAGGTTAAAAATGCCGATAAATATGATGTGAAACGTTGGCTTTATGTTCCTGATTTTTACAGCGAGTATCGTTATGTTTTGGGTACAAAAGGTGATAATCCGCTTATCTGCATCGGGATTAATCCGTCGACAGCTGCTCCGGACGACCTTGACAACACGCTAAAATCAGTTGAGAGAATCGCTCTGCATAACGGTTTTGATAGCTTTATTATGTTTAATGTTTATGCACAACGTGCGACTAATCCTGACGATATGGAGCGTAATTTCAACGAGTTTCTGCACAAAGAAAATATGAAAGCTTTTGAGTATATATTAAAACTTTCTAAAAACAAGGCTCATGTGTGGGCTGCGTGGGGCAATATAATAGAAAAGCGAGATTACTTGTCCGAGTGTGTCCTCACTATGGCTGAGATAGGAAAGAGGTACAACGCTTTATGGTACACAGCAGGAAAAATCAGCGCAAAAGGACACCCGCACCATCCTTTGTATCTGAAAAAAGACAGCATACTCGACCCTTTTGATGTTGATAAATACTGTGTAGAAATTCTGAAAAAATAAAAGTTTTAAAAGCACCCTTGTGGTGCTTTTTCTTTTATATACATGTGTCTGATTTGACAAATTTTACTAATTACTGTAAAATTTAAATGATTTATCAAATAGGAAAAGGATGGTTTTTGTGAAGAAACATCTTGTACTAATCGTAAATATTATACTTATTTTAGCTATTTTAGGTGGTATCGGATTTATCCTCTTTAAGTCTTATAACAGAGCACAAAACAACAAGGTGGATACTACTCCGACTGTAGAGATTTCTACTTCTGATGTGACTCCTACAGAGCCTGAAGTTATTTATACTGTTGGTATCGTGCAGCGAAGCGATGTGCCTAACTGCAACAGTATTTATCAAGGTTTTATTGCTGAACTTGCGGCTAATGGCTATGTAAACCAGAGCAACATCAACCTTGATTATGTGTTGAGGGAAGATTCTAACGAATGCAAGGAAGCTATACAACGTTTTATAGATAACGATTACGACCTAATTTTCACTATAGGTCCTTTTTGCACAAAGCTTGCGGCTTCTATGACAACTGAAATTCCGATCGTTTTCGGTGCTATTGAGGAGCCTGAGCAGGAAGCTTTTATCGAGTCTAACGAAGTTCCCGGTGGAAATGTAACCGGCGTATCTGACTACACTCCGTGTTTTGAGCAGATTGATTCAATCAAGCTGATGTTCCCAGACACAAAGAAAATCGGCGCTATCTACTTTGCGACAGACGCAAACGCGGTAACTCAGGCTATTATCGGCGAAAAAGAAGCCCAGACAGAACAGGTGAACATCCCATACGCTAAGTATCCGGTAAAGGATAAAGATGAACTGAAATCTATTTTAGAGAGTATGCTTGAAGACGGTGTTGATGTGATTTACGCTCCTGTTGACAGCTTTATCTATAAGAATATTAAAACAGTACTGAAGTTTGCTAATGAAAATAAAATCCCGATTATCTGCGGTGATATTGATATGCTTGAAAAAGGTTGTTTCTCAACCAGCGTAATCAACTATCCGTCCGTTGGCGGTGCTGCGGGTGATATCGCTCTCGATATCCTTTACAAAGATGCCGACCCTGCAACAACTCCTGTAGCGTATATTTCTGAGTGTTACCTGCATATAAATGAAAAAGCTATGAAAGAGCTTGATGTACAGCTTCCGGATGAAGTTATGGAGTCTGCGTACTTTGAGTAATCTAAATGTAAATTAATTATGAAGTGACAAAATTCACTTGATTTTTTACAATATATGGTATAAAATATAATTAGCACTCGAAAATGCCGAGTGCTAATTTCTTTATCAATTCACAGGGAGGATTTATATATGACTATCAAACCACTTATTGACAGAGTAGTTTTAAAAATTGATAACGCTGAGCAGACAACTGCTTCGGGTATTGTGCTTTCATCACAGGCACAGGAAAAGCCACAGTACGCAAATGTTGTAGCTGTAGGTCCTGGCGGAGTTGTTGATGGCAACGAAGTGAAAATGTATGTAAAAGTAGGCGATAAGGTTATCGCTTCTAAATACGCAGGCACAGAGGTTAAGATTGACGGTGAAGAGTACACTATCGTTCGTCAGTCTGATATCTTGGCTATTGTAGAATAATCGGAGGTAATTGATATGGCAAAACAGATTGCTTACGGCGAAGAAGCTAGAAAAGCTTTACAGAGTGGTATCGACAAGCTTGCTGATACTGTTAAAATTACATTAGGCCCTAAGGGTAGAAACGTTGTTATCGACAAGAAATTCGGCGCTCCACTCATCACAAACGACGGTGTTACTATCGCTAAAGAAATTGAGCTTGAAGATGCTTTTGAGAATATGGGCGCACAGCTCGTAAAAGAAGTTTCTATTAAAACTAACGATATCGCAGGTGATGGTACTACAACAGCTACTTTACTTGCACAGGCTCTTATCCGTGAGGGTATGAAGAACGTTGCTGCAGGCGCTAACCCTATGGTTCTTAAAAAAGGTATCAGCCTTGCTGTTGATGAAGCCGTAAAGGCTGTAATCGCTAACTCACAGCAGGTTAAGGGTACTGAGGATATCGCTCGTGTAGCGACAGTTTCTTCAGCTGATGAATATATCGGCAACCTTATCGCTGAGGCTATGGAAAAGGTTTCTAAAGACGGTGTTATCACTGTTGAGGAGTCTAAGACTGCTGAGACATACTCTGAAGTTGTTGAGGGTATGATGTTTGACAGAGGCTACATCGCTCCGTACATGGTTACTGATACTGATAAGATGGTTGCTGACATTGACGACGCACTTATTCTTATCACAGATAAGAAAATTTCCACAACACAGGAGATTTTACCATTACTCGAGCAGATTGTTCAGTCAGGCAGAAAGTTAGTTATCATCGCTGAAGATGTTGAGGGCGAGGCGCTCACAACTCTCGTGTTAAATAAACTCAGAGGCACTTTCACTGTTGTTGCTGTCAAAGCTCCTGGCTTTGGCGACAGAAGAAAAGAAATGCTTCAGGATATCGCTATCCTTACAGGCGGTACAGTTATCACATCCGATTTAGGTCTTGAGCTCAAGGATGCTACAATTGAGCAGTGTGGTCGTGCACGTCAGGTTAAAATTTCTAAAGAAGATACTATCATCGTTGATGGTGCTGGTGATGAAAATCAGATTAAGTATCGTGTTGCTCAGATTCGTCAGCAGATCGAGACTACAACATCTGATTTTGACAGAGAAAAGCTTCAGGAAAGACTCGCTAAACTCGCAGGTGGCGTTGCTGTAATCAAAGTCGGTGCTGCTACTGAAATCGAAATGAAAGAGAAGAAATTAAGAATCGAAGACGCTCTTTCAGCTACTAAAGCTGCTGTAGAAGAGGGTATCGTTGCAGGTGGCGGCGTTGCTCTTGTAAACGCTACTTCTGCTGTTGAAGCTTTACTTCCTACTGTTTCCGGCGATGTTAAAACAGGTGTGCAGATTGTTCTTAAGGTGCTCGAAGCCCCAATCAAGCAGATTGCTTTAAACGCAGGATTAGAAGGCTCTGTAATCGTTGAAAACATCAAGAGAGCTAACAAGGTTGGCTACGGCTTTAACGCTCTTACAGAAGAGTACACAGATATGATTGAAGCAGGTATCGTTGACCCGACAAAGGTTACACGTAGTGCTTTACAGCACGCAGCTTCAGTTGCTTCTATGGTGCTCACTACAGAGTCACTTGTTGCTGATATTAAGGAGCCTGCTCCTGCAGTTGCTGCTGCTCCTGATATGGGCGGTATGTATTAA
>JAZSFG010000033.1:0-22727 GCA_045532065.1 Ruminococcus sp.
ACTAATGGTATTGTACTATAGTAGTACATAGCAAATACCTTATATGGAGCATATATGAAAAGAAGATTAATGTGTATCGCCTCTATAATTTTTTCTATGTGTATGCTGGTTTCTGCTACAGTAGTTACAGCCGACGCGAAAGAAGCTTTTTACAACGAGGCTACATCAGCAGTAATAAAAAGCAATATAGAAAAAGACGCAAAATTTGACAAAAGCGCCACGGTACAGGGAGCTTGCACCGATGGAGAATACGCATATTTCGCCGTAAATCGCGGTGATACAAAAATACTCAAATACAACGTATCTACGTGGAAGCTTAAAAAGAAAAGTTCAACTCTTAGCTTAGGTCACGCAAACGATATGACGTACAATCCGAAAAAGAACACCATCATCGTTGCAAACCACGAGCCTGATCATAGGAAACTCACCTTTATCGACCCTAATACTTTAACCGTGACAGGTGAAAAGAAAATCAAACTGAAAATATACTCAATTTCATACAACGAAGCCCGTAACCAGTATGTTGTCGGCATCAGCGGTACGTACGACTTCGCAATTTTAGACAGCAAGTTAAATGTCGTTAAGAAGTTCAAGGGTGTGGATACAGGGTATCTGCGACAAGGCATGGACTGTGACGACAACTACCTTTATTTTGCACAGAGTGGCACAAACGGAAACATCATTGTAGTGTACAACTGGAGTGGCAAACACGTCGACACAATAAAGGTCGATAAATCGATGGAAATAGAAAACATATTCCATGTGAAGAACAATGTTTTCATCACTCTACACTACTTCGGAAACTATGTCCATCGAATTGGCATAAACGACAAAACTGCGCTGAAATACAAAGTTAAATTCGACGCAAACGGTGGTGAGGGTGAAATGAAACCCATCACCGTAAAGTACGGAAAATACCGCAAGCTACCCGAGTGTAAATTTGAAAAAGAGGGCTACACATTCGGTGGTTGGATTATGAAGCGTGACAGCTACAAAACGTACTACGGAAAGAAAAATCCGTACGGTGACAATGTGTGGGTTGAGAAAAAAGACATCTACGAGTACACGCTCTTCAAAGACAAAAACCGCACAGGAAAAACCACAAACCTAGGTGACATTACCGCAACCGCATTTTGGATAAAAGATGAGTATACGGTGCAGTACAACTCAAATGGCGGTGAAGGTACTATGCCTATGCACGTTGTAAAATACGACGAGAGCTTCAAGATAAACAAAAATCGCTTCTCAAAAAGCGGTTACACATTCGCAGGATGGAGCATAAAGCGTTCATACGACAACAAAATTTTCGGCTACAAAAAAGGTCAGGATGAACCGAAGTGGCTTAATAAAAAGCACGTTCATAAGCTCTATATTTTCGATGAGTGCGAAGAGGTAGAAAAGCTCACTTATGACAAAGAAGTCACCTTTACAGCACAGTGGCAATCTGCGTTTGTGTTCAACAAAAACGGAACCGTTCTTAAAGAATATAACGGAACAGATGAAGATGTTGAGTTCCCACAAACAGCAAACAAGGTAAAAGAAATTGCACCTTACTCTTTTTCTGATTCTCACAATATGTGCACAGTAACTTTGCCTGCCACGATAAACACAATCGGCGAGAAAGCTTTCGAAAACTGCAAAAATCTCAGCACAGTTTATTTCACAAACACTATGCCTGAGAATGTTGACGCTACTGCTCTTAATTCTTTAAAAGCGATAAAATTCTATCTTAAAACAGACGAACAGGATGTTTTTCTCGGTCTGTATACGGGGAGTTACTCGTACGATATGCTTTATAAAATTTACAAATCTAAGTTCTTATAAAGAAATAACCCATCAGTACAAAACGCTGATGGGTTATATTTTATGTGCTGAATTTCACCGTGCAAACTGAGCCAAGAAATTTTATAAAAAGAAGCCGACCGCTTTTTCTATCAATACTCAAAAGTGCGTTCACTCTTTCGGTTTTCAGAGTATAGACGCAAACGTTTTCTTTAAGCTCACACGGATACGAGGATAAATTCTCAAGTTCACACATCACGCTATACAAAAGCGAAACAGCGCAGTCGCTCTTCAGATAGTCGGCACCTGCGATACATCTCATACCTTCATACTCAATGTAAAGAGTGTCGTTTACATATCGGTACTTAAGTCCGTCGGTGTTGTCGTCGCTCTTTATTTTTACACTTAAATCTGTTGCACTTTGTCGCTCTACAACACAGTTAAACGCAAGGTCATTTTGCACCACCTGAGCGTCCGCGCAGAAGGAGTTTTGAATATCCACAGAAGTGTCGCTTTCGCACCCGCAAAGGGCAAAAATAAAAAAAGAAATCGCAAGAAGCGATCGTGTCAGTTTTCTCATAAAAACCCTCCGAAAATTGTTCTTGCAATTTCCTATTTTTTATTCTTCTATTGCTTTAAAAATCTGTGGCAGACACTCGATTATATCGCGCGGTAACATCGAGGTTTTCGACAGCGTCTGTGACGCTAAATCACCAGAAAGTCCATGGACATAAACGCCGATACACGCAGCATTTATTGAGCTCACTTTCTGAGCCATAAGCGACGCGATGATACCGGAAAGCACATCTCCCGAGCCACCTTTAGCCATACCGCTGTTGCCCGTCGGATTTATGTAGATATTCTCTCCATCTGTAACCACTGTGTTCTTGCCTTTTAAAACCACAGTAACGCCGTATTCACGAGCGAAATTCTCGGCTACCTCTACCCTATTTTCAAGTATATACTCAATAGGCAAAGAAGTAAGTCGTGACATTTCTTTTACATGTGGAGTGATGACCACGTTTTTAGCACTCTTTAGTACATCTATATTCAAGCTTAATGCATTTATGCCATCGGCATCTAAAAGAAGTGGCGTTTCACATTCTGACACAAACTCTTTTACAAACAAAACAGTGTCATCGCACCACTTAAGTCCACAACCTAAGAGCACGCTATCACACTGTGACGCTGTTTCTAAGAGAGAGTCAAGCGACGCTAAACTGACGGTTCCGTTTACGCTATCATCAAGTGGTATAAAAACAGCTTCATATACACTTTGTGCGACAATTGGGTAGATACTCTTCGGTAAAGCAACCTTAAGCAAACCGACACCGCTACGCAAAGCAGAAAGCGAAGATAAAATACACGCCCCCGCCATAGAATAGCTACCGCTTATATTGAGCATAGTGCCCATGGTGCCTTTGTGGGCATCGTCAGGACGATGTGGCAAATTATTAATAACTAAATCAGGAGTAATCGGTGTCATAATCAACTAAAGAAAAGTTTTCTTACTACTTCGTGCTTTAAATACGGTCTGATTGCGTCAAGCGTTTTTTCTTTTGGAGAAAAAACCATAGCACATCTGCCCTTTGCTTCGCTAACAAAAGTCGCAACATAATTATCTGTTGAAAAATCCTCATCACAAACATAGTAAATCTTGTTAAATTTACGTGAAGCCATCTCTTCGTCGGAGTATTTGAAAATCTCGTCAATAATCTTGACATCAAACTTCAACACGTTTTTGCGGTTACGTTTTGCGATAATTTTATCCACACGGAATGTACCCGAGAGGGATGCGTACTCGTACTCAATATTAAGACCTGTTATTAACATATAAGCACCGTACACGCAGAAAAGGAAAGAAAACAGCGCAATATAAATCATATATGCACGCTGAAGAATAAGCGCGAGCGCTATAAAGACTGCAGGAATAAGCAGCGCACCTAAAATTATCAACACGATATTTAGGTAATACTTGCCGTTTTTCTTTCTTTTTACTACCTGTTCTACTAAATTGTCCATAAATATTCGACCTTCCATAAAAGTATATTGTTACAATATCATAAAGCGAAGATTTTTTCAACAAAACTCTTGCAAAATTTACATATAAATGTTAAAATCAATCTCGATAACACAATGACAAAGGAAGTAACTGTCAAATGGTTTTTGCAAAGAGATTTTTCGTCAGCGGCTGAAAGCGAAAGACTAAAATCTGACAGCGAAGTTCCCTTTCGAGTGGCGTGGCTGAATTATTCTTAGTAGGCTTCGACGGCTGACACCGTTATATGTCGCCTGAGTGTCCGTTTAAACGGAAATTAGGGTGGTACCGCGGAATTTCTCCCGTCCCTTTTTGTGGACGGGATTTTTTTATTTTATCGGAGGATTTATATGAGAGAACAAATTGAACAACTGAAGCTTCAGTTAGAAAATGAACTTTCAAGCGTAAGCGATTTATCTGAGCTTGACGCTATAAGAGTAAAGTTCTTAGGTAAAAAAGGTCTTGTCACCGACCTTTTAAAAGGAATGAAGGATTTATCGAACGACGAGAGAAAAGAAGTTGGTGCTCTTGTCAACGAATTAAAGCAGTATGCTGGTGACAAAATCACACAGAAAACTGAGGAACTCAAAGAAGCAGAAATCAGAAAGGAAATCGAGAGTATGCCTACTTTCGACGTTTCTATCCCTACCAATTTAACAAGAGGCTCATATCACCCAATCACACTCGTACAGCGCGAGTGCGAAAACATCTTCAAATCTATGGGCTTTACTGTTGAGGACTACTCGGAGGTTGTTACTGACTACGAGTGCTTCGAGGCTGTAAACATTCCGAAGAACCACCCAGCTAGAGATATGCAGGACACTTACTACCTCGAAAACGGTCAGTTACTTAAAAGCCAGACTTCTGCTGCACAGAACGCTATTTTAAGGAAATACGGCGATGCACTCAAAAACGAGGGCAAACCGATTAAAGCAATTTTTCCTGGCAGATGTTTCAGAAACGAAGCTACTGACGCGTGCCACGAGAACACATTCTTCCAGATGGAAGGTATGATGGTAGACAAGGATATTTCTATCTCTAACCTCATCTACTTTATGAAAACTATGCTTTCAGAAGTTTTCAAAAAGGACATCAAAGTACGTTTACGTCCGGGCTTCTTCCCATTCGTTGAACCTGGTTTCGAGCTTGACATCAGCTGTCTTATCTGCGGTGGCGAAGGCTGTCCTTCATGTAAACACTCAGGTTGGCTCGAGCTCTGTCCGTGCGGTATGATTCACCCTGAAGTTTTAAGAGAGGGTGGCATCGACCCTGAAGAATACACAGGCTTTGCATTCGGCTTAGGTCTCACCAGACTTGCTATGATGAGATACGGCGTAAAAGATATCAGAGATTTAAACAGTGGCAGTCTTAAAGTACTCTCACAGTTTACTGACGACGAATAAGGAGGACTGACGATATGTTTATTTCTATGAACTGGATTAAGGACTTCGTTGATTTAGAAGGACTTGACACACTTAAACTCATTCACCAGTTTTCGCTCTCTACAGCGGAAGTTGAAAACGAGATTTTCTTCAAAGGTTCTGACATAAGCGGTATTGTAGTAGCAGAAATTATGTCTGTTGAAAATCACCCTGAGTCTAAGAAACTCCATCTTCTTAAAGTTGACGCAGGTGATAATAAACTCACAGACGTTGTGTGTGGTGCACCAAATGTCAGAGTTGGTATGAAGACTGCTTTTGCTAAGGTTGGTGCGCAGATTGGCGATATCACAATCGCTCCTCGCCCACTTGCTGGTTTTGAGTCTTTTGGTATGTGCTGTAGCGAAGCAGAACTCGGTATTTCTGACGACAACTCAGGCATCATGGACCTTGACTTAAACCTTGTAAACGGTACTGACATCAAGGATGTTTTCGCAATTGACGACATCGTGTTTGAGGTTGACAACAAGTCGCTCACTAACCGTCCTGACCTTTGGAGCCACTACGGTATCGCTAGAGAGTTTTCTGCTATTTCAGGCAGACCGCTCAAAGCACTCGAGGTTGAAGATCTCACTCAGTACGACGCACTTCCTAAGGTTGATATGAAAATCGAAGATTCTCTGTGCCAGAGGTACTCATGCTTACAGTTTGAAAACATCAATCGCTCTGTAAGCCCTGTTAATATGAAAATCCGTCTTTTCTACTGCGGTTTGCGTTCTATCAACTTCCTCGCTGATATGACTAACTACCTCATGCTTGAAGTTGGTCAGCCTATGCACGCTTTTGACTCACGTAAGGTAGAAAAAATCAGAGTTAAGAGACTTGAAAACGAGCAGACTTTCACCACTCTTGACGGCGTGGAGCGTAACATCGACGAAAACACACTTATGATCTGCAACGATAACACTCCTGTTGCTATCGCAGGTATTATGGGCGGTCTCGACTCAGAAATCGTAGACGACACAACAACTCTCACACTCGAATCGGCTACTTTCGACGCTGCTTCTATTCGTAAATCAACAGTTAGACTTTCTCACCGTACTGATTCTTCAATGCGTTACGAAAAGTCACTTGACCCAGAGCTTACAACACTCGCTATCGCAAGATTTGTAAAACTCTTAAAAGACTACGACGAGAGCGTTACTGTTGTATCATCGCTCACAGACGAGTACGCATTCCACTACGATGCAATTACACTTAACTTCAACAAAGCTTACGTTGACAAGTACACAGGTATCGAGATTTCCAACGACACAATCATCGACACATTAACAAAGCTCGGTTTTAGCGCTACCGTAAGTGGTGATGACTTCACAGTAGATGTACCATCATGGCGTGCTACAAAAGACGTTACTATGAAAGCTGACATCATCGAAGAGATCACACGTATCTACGGATATGATAACTTTGATATTAACACAGCGAAATCACCTCTCTTCCCTGTTAATATGGAGCAGGAGAAGTGTGACGAAGAGCGCATCAAAGATATGCTCGTTAAGCGTTACAATATGCACGAAGTTCACTCATACGTATGGAACTACTACGATGAGCTCAAGGCTTTAGGCATTGAAAACAAGGGTGTTATCAAGTTACTCAACGCTACTAACCCTAATATTGAGACTATCCGTGAAAGCCTCATCCCTACACAGCTCTGTCAGGTTAAGACTAACGTCGGCTACGCTCCTGACTTCAGCATTTTTGAGGTTGGTCGTGCAGTAACAGACATCGACGAAAACAATCTATGTGTTGAAAACAAGTTCTTAGCTGCTACTATGTACAGCAAGACAAAAGACGTACAGACTCTTTATTTCGAGCTTAAAGACATCATTGAAACTGTTGTTGATGAGTTAAAGCACAAGAGCGTTACTTTCGAAAAAGCAGAGCCTTCTTCAAACTTTGCTCATCCTATCAACTTTAATACAGTTATGTGTGACGGCAAAGCTTTAGGCTTTATCGGTATCGTTCACCCAACAGTCGGCAAGAGAATTGACAAGCGTGCTGCTGTTGTATTTACACAGCTTGATATGAGCGTTATCGCAAGCATCAAGAACAGCTCAATCGCATATGACGAACCATCAAAGTTCCCTACTATGGACATTGACCTTTCATTTGTGACAGATACTTTCTTACCAATTAAGAAAGCTATCGAAAACGCAAACTGCCCACTTATCAAGAAGTACGAGGTTGTCGACATCTACGAAGACGAAAACTCAAAGAGTATTTCTGTTCGACTTACATTCTCTCACCCACAGAAAACACTCACACGTGAGGAAGTACTCGAAATCGCAGGCGGAATTATTGACGAGCTCAAAGAATCAGGCATTGTATTAAAAGGCTGATTTTGCGTTAAATGAAATTTTACTTGAATTACTACTCACTTTATAGTATAATGCTTTTATCGGAGGTGTTTCCATGTTAGATAAAACTATGATTTTCTCCCTCGGCGGAGACAGAGATGATG
The DNA here is from genome assembly GCA_045532065.1 of Ruminococcus sp. Classification (GTDB taxonomy): domain Bacteria; phylum Bacillota; class Clostridia; order Oscillospirales; family Acutalibacteraceae; genus Ruminococcoides. The sequence continues at coordinate 7,721 of JAZSFG010000033.1, forward strand.
AAATTAAGGTAGCGCTCACTACTGTGTATGATGCACTGCGCAAAAAGGGATACAACCCTATTAACCAGATTGTCGGCTACATTCTGTCCGAAGACCCGACATACATCACTACCTACAACAACGCACGTAATATCATCAGCAAAATTGATAGAGATGACCTTTTGGAAGCACTTGTAAAATCTTACCTTAACATCTGAGAAAGGATTGAATATAGTGGCAGAAAAAGAGTTCTCTACCTATAAAGGCAGACCTTTAGTGCGCTGTGGTGACGAGCTTTACTACGGCAGCATGGAAGACCGCTTTGTTATAAGAATGCAGGTTAAAACAAAAAAGGAAGTCAACGGACTTGAGGTTGCTGACAAGGTTGCTATCCAACTTCTTTGCACCGACCCTGACTTAAGTCCTAGAAAACAGCTTGTTAAAGCTAGTGAAAAAAACGGACTTTACCTTGCACTCGACATCGCGGATGTATGGCTCGAGAGAGCACTCAAAATGTAATTTAAAAGCATTAAAGCCTGAGGATAATCCTCAGGCTTTTTGTTTTATAAAACTTTTTAATTTTTACCAATTTATGTGTCACACTTTGGGCTTCTCAAACGTTTTATTAGTGAAAGAGTTTTTATACGCACACTTTATTCCAAATTAGAATTAAAATTACACAAAAGCCACTGCATATTTTTGTGTATAAATACAATTGATTATTACATATTGATATGTAATACTGATAATAGAAAATGTATATCAAAAAAAAGGAGGTAATTCTATGAAAAAGCTATTATCTGTAACGATGGTGATTCTGCTGTTAATTAGCACTATTATTTATATGCCAACTTCTGTGTCTGCTGCAGAAAACAACGAATTTGTTTACAAGTTACTTGAAGACAACACCGTAGAAATCACAGAGTACAATGGCAACGATGATGAAGTCACCATCCCAGAAAAACTTGACGGCTACACTGTTACAAAAATTGGTGATCACGCTTTCGATGATGCAACTATGAAGTCAGTCATTATCCCTGATACGATTGTTTCAATTGACTGGGGTGCATTTGCGGGATGTAACAATATTGAAAAAATAGACATTCCTGATTCAGTTACCAGTGTAGGTCCTTATGCATTTTATCGATGTGAAAAACTAACAGAAGTTTCGTTCGGTAGTTCACTTAAAGAAATATCCACTTCTGCTTTCGGTAGGTCTCCTAACATAAAAACTTTTACCGTTGACAGTAGCAATAAGCACTTTGATAGTAGAAACAACTGTAATGCAATTATAGAAACTGCAACGAATACATTAGTCATCGGTAATAGTTGTTCAATTATACCTGATACCGTAACAACTATTGGCACTAACGCGTTTTTAGAATGTTATTCCTTGGAAGAAATCAGTATTCCTGACTCTGTTACAACTATAGAATCAATGGCTTTCGGTCATTGTATGAATTTGTCAAAAGTAAAAATAGGAAATTCTTTAAAAACTATAGAATACTGTGGATTTTTTAACTGTATAAGTCTTAAAGAAATCAACCTCCCTGAGTCTCTTACTACTATTGGCGACAGAGCATTTGATTATTGCAAAAGCCTTCCAGAGATATCTATTCCTGCGAATGCTACCTCCATAGGCAAAGAAGCGTTCACCAACTGTTACAGCCTTAATAAAATAACGGTTGACAGCGAGAATAAGTTTTATGATAGCAGAAATAATTGCAATGCAATTATTGAAACAGCTAAAAACACCTTAATTACTGGCAGTAACAACACTGTATTTCCTGATACTGTTAAAGAGATAGAGAGCAAGGCTTTTTACGGACGTAATTTATCTCAAATCACTATGTCTAATTCAGTTACTAAAATCGGGCAATATGCTTTTTACAGTTGCACAAACCTTAAAAACATAACCATACCGGCATCAGTTAAGAAAATTGATAAAGAAGCTTTTGGCTTTGGTGGATACGAATGGAATCCTCAGCAAACTGAAGGTTTTACAATTCATGGCTACAACAACACAATCGCACAGATTTATGCAAATGTGCATAACTTTAAGTTTGTATCTTTAGGAAATCCACCTGAGGGAGTTGACTCTACTCCAATGTTTGATATGGGAGATGTTGACGGAGACTTGAGCATTACTATTTTGGATGCTACAAAAGTCCAGCGCCACTTAGCTTATCTGCAGGAGTTAGAAGAGCTATTCCGTCCTTATGGAGACCTAGATGGCGACGGTGAGTTGCGTATTATGGACGCTACCATAATACAAGACATTGTTGCCCATATACCACCTGTTGAACCATAATAAACAAAAAGCACGGTGCAAAATGCGCCGTGCTTTTTCTATGTTGTTTATTTTTCTTAATCAGAATTTTCATCGTAAGTCTCAATGCACCATTTTTTCTCGCTACAGTGTGGGCAAGTAAGCTTTCTCGTTTTTGGGGTGTGATTTGCCCAGAACATTTCCTTGAATTTCGGCTTGAATACCTCATGACAACTCGGGCAGATATAAGACACCTTTTTGTAATAATAAGGCAACAGCCAAAGTAAGGCTACTGCAAATATGATTGCGTAAGCAATTACAAACGGCACCCACAGTCCCTTTAATATCCACAACGCTATTGTCGCAACTTCAGCAATAACAGCTAAAACAGCATATATTGCCATATTGATTCTGACTTTCTTCATTTTATCCTTAGTTTTCATGATATTCGCTATGTCAATAATTGAATTAATCGAAAAATTGTCGACAGATTTCAGCTCACTTTTAAGAGTTTTAATACTATCAAGCTTAGACTCTGTAGCTTGAAGTTCCTCTTTAAGACTTAACTCGTGTTGCTCAATCAAAAGTGAAACAACCGCGTGCGGATCATCATCTTCTAAAATCTGAGCAATAGTGTTAATCTGTAAACCGATTTCTCTTAGAAAACAAATGACTTTCATTTTCTTTAAATCATCTTCATTGTAAAGTCTTCTGCCACCTTCAGTAAGCTCGCTCGGGACTAAAATACCGCGAGTATCATAGTACTGTACAGTACGAACAGTAACGCCCGTAATCTTTGCTAATTCTCCGGTTGTGTATTTTGACATAGATTTTCACCTCCTGTAAGCTTAATATAACGCATTACCTTACGTTATGAGCAATACCTTACGCTAGGGGATTTTTTATATTTTATCATATTTTTATAAATAAATAAAGGAATATCGAATTATTATTCTATACTAGAAAAAACGCAACTTATTAATTCTTTTAAAGAAATACCAAGTTGCGTTTATTTTTATTTCTTATTTCGAATTATTCGGCTTTTTTGAAAACATATTCTCCGTCGTTGTAATCGCAAACCACAGTATTGTTTTCCTCCAAACTACCGTCGAGCAGTTTTTCTGAAAGCTTATCTTCAATATTAGTCACGATTGCTCGTCTTAGTGGTCGTGCACCGTAGGTTTCATCAAAACCCTCATCAGCAATTTTTTCAACAACAGCGTCAGTGAAGCTAAAATTCACACCGAGCGGTTTCACACGTGCGCTTAAGTTTTCGAGCATATTTTTCGCAATCTGTTTAATCTCGTCTTTCTTAAGTTTTGAGAACACGATAATGTCATCAACACGGTTTAAAAACTCCGGTCTGAAGACTTTTTTCAGTTCTTCAAGCACTGTTTCTCTGATATTCTCGTTTTCAACACTGTGCTGAGTAAAACCTAAGCTCTTCTGCTTTTCGACGATAAGTCTTGCACCAACGTTGGACGTCATAATGATTACGGTGTTCTTGAAGTCAACAGTCCTGCCCTGTGAATCAGTAAGTCTTCCATCGTCGAGAATCTGAAGCAGCATGTTGAACACATCGGGGTGAGCTTTCTCGATTTCGTCGAAAAGCACGACCGAATACGGCTTTCTTCTCACCTTTTCTGTAAGCTGTCCACCTTCGTCATAACCGACATATCCTGGAGGTGAGCCGACGAGTCTGGAGACAGTATGCTTTTCCATATATTCGCTCATATCAAGTCGAAGCATCGCGTTTTCATCACCGAACATTGCGCTCGCCAGAGCTTTACACAGCTCGGTTTTTCCGACACCTGTCGGGCCTAAGAAGATGAACGAGCCCATCGGGCGATTCGGGTCTTTAATACCGACTCTACCACGTCGTATAGCACGAGAAACAGCGCAAACCGCCTCATCCTGTCCGATAACACGGGAATGCAGGATTTCTTCCATATTGAGCAGTCGCTGTGACTCTTCCTTTGTCAGCTCGACAACAGGGATTTTCGTCCAATCAGAAACAATCTGCGCAATATCTTCCTTTGTGACTTCTGCACTTACTTCTTTTGACTTAACGGTCCATTCTTCTTTGAGGTTTTCGAGTTTTTCTTTAGCACTCTTTTGCTCATCTCTGAGCTGTGCGGCACGTTCAAAGTCCTGTGTGTTCACAGCGCTTGCTTTTTCCTGCTCGAGAAGTTCAATTTTTTCTTCAAGCTCTTTAATATCTTCAGGAGCGGTTAAGCTGGAAAGTCTTACTTTCGAGCCGGCTTCGTCGATTAAATCAATCGCTTTGTCAGGTAGATAACGGTCAGCGATATATCGAGCTGACAACTCAACCGCTGCTTCAATTGCTTCGTCGGTAATTTTCACTTTGTGGTGAGCTTCATATCTATCACGAAGACCTTTTAAAATAAGTACCGCCTCTTCTTTTGACGGTTCACCGACAGTAACAGGCTGGAAACGACGCTCGAGTGCTGAGTCTTTTTCTATATGTTTTCGGTATTCTTCTAAAGTTGTCGCACCAATAACCTGAAAATCTCCGCGAGCAAGACTCGGCTTTAAAATATTAGCCGCGTCGGCAGAGCCTTCCGCTGAGCCTGCGCCAATTATCGTGTGAAGCTCGTCGATAAACAGAATAATATCATCGCACTTTTTAACTTCTTCGATTACGTTTTTGATTCTGTCTTCAAAGTCACCGCGGTATTTTGTACCTGCGATCATCGAAGTCAGGTCGAGCGCAAAAACTCGCTTTGACTTTAAGTGTTCAGGCACTTCACCGTTGACGATTTTAAGCGCAAGCCCCTCTGCAACAGCTGTTTTTCCGACACCAGGTTCGCCGATAAGCACAGGGTTGTTCTTCGTTCTTCGTGACAAAATCTGAATAATTCTGCTAATTTCACTATCGCGACCAATAACAGGATCAATCTCGCCGTTTTGAGCTCTTTGTGTCAAATCACGTGAAAACTGAGAAAGAGTTTTTGTGTCCGACTTCGTTTTAGTGTCTGTCCCCTTACTATTCGGATACTCAAATTCATCGCTATTTTCATTCATTTTCTCGTCGTTCAGGCTAGCCTTAAGCGATGCGATAACCGAACCCGTGTTAACATTAAGCTCGTTTAAAAATCGCACAGCATAGCTATCGTTTTCAGAAATGAGCGAAATAAGCAAATGTTCTGTACCAACGTAATTGTGACCCATACGAGCGGAATTCACAACAGCCATTTGCATCACACGCTTCGTACGCGGTGTAAAATCATCGGGAGTCAGAACGGTAAAAGAACCTTTACCGATGGTAGTTTCAATAAGATTTTCAAGTTCAGAATCACAAAGTCCGCACTGTAATAGCACTACCGATGCAACCCCACTACCTTCTTTCACCAAACCGAGCAGGAGATGCTCTGTGCCGACATAAGTGTGGCCGAGTTCCTGCGCGCAAGTTATCGCAAGATTTAAAGTGTTGTTCGCTTTTTGTGTAAACCCTTTAAAATTGTACATATACTTTGCCATCCTTTCTTGTATTTAAAACTTTTCAGTTAAGCTTTTCGCGTAAGTAATCTGCGCGTTTTATATCACGCTGTTGAGGTGTCAGGTTTTCAGAAAATCTCTGCATAATACTCGCAGGCTGAATCTCGCACATAAGCTTGTCGAGGTTATCAAGCGACAAAGAATCGACCATCTTGTGTGCAACGCCAAGTCTAACGTTAGACAGCAGATTTGTTGCTTCTTTGCTACCGATAACGCGTGCGGATTTCAGGATTCCAAGACTACGGCAAACTGTGTCCAGAATGTCGATATCGCTTAAAATTCTGTCTCTGGCTTTTATTTCCTGTGACACAAGCTGTGAAGAAATATTCTCAAGATTTTCAACAGCGGCGCTCTCGCTGATACCTAGTGACACCTGATTCGAAAGCTGATATAATGCGCCGATAGGCTCACTGCTTTCGCCGTAGATTCCTCTAATTGTCAGCCCGAGTTTCGAGAGATTATCGCTGATTTTCGGTATAACACGGCTTTTCAGAAGTGCAGGCAAATGGAGCATAACCGACGCTCTCATACCTGTTCCTAAGTTTGTCGGGCACTGTGTCAGGTATCCGATTTTTTCAGAAAAAGCAAAAGACAGCTTCTCGCTGAGTTTATTGTCGATATCATTTGCTAGTTCGAACGCTTCCTTCAGCCTCAACGACGGCATAATTACCTGAAGTCTAATGTGGTCTTCTTCATTCAGCATAATACTCACGGTTTTATCTTTAGACAACAACAGAGTTTTGCCAACTGTGTCTTTAGTAAACTCAGGACTGATGAGGTGTTCCTCCACAAGAGATTGAGCCTGCGTTGAACTTAAATTATCCATATCGATTCTGTCGAAGTCCATTATGGACTTTGCGACTTCGCACACTTTGTCCGCAAGCTCACGCTTTTGCTTAAGTGTCATACGAAAAGGAAACGGAATGTCTGATAAATTTCGCGCAAGACGAATTCTTGTACTAACTACTGCTTCGCTCATTTTGACTCCTCCATTTCCTTGATTTTATCTCTAAGTTTAGCAGCAAGCTCGAAGTTCTGTTCTTTTACCGCTTCATCAAGCTGTGTCTTCAGCTCACTTACTGTCGGTTTATTCTCACTTTTTTCCTGATTTACAGGTGTTAAGCTCGGACTTTTTCCGAGGTGTGTAGTGTTAGAGTGGATACGCTTTATAGTCGGCATCAGGTCACTCAGAAACACTTCGTAACACTTCGCACAACCTACATAACCGCTTTTCTGAATATCAGAAAAGGTAGAGTTACACTGCGGACAACGGGTTGCTTCGCTTTTTGCAGGCAGAGCGTTCGAGAAAAACGAGCCTAAAATCGAGTTAAAATCCGAGTGCATATCAGAAAAGACATCGGTATATCCCAACTCTTTTGCGCACTCACTACAAAGCATATACTCTTCTGCTTTACCGTTTACAACGGACTTCACGTGAGTATTTGCGTTATTTTTCTTACATCTTTCACATAACATCAGAGAATTCCTCCTCACACTAAAGTAAGTAACATATTTTTAAATAGCGATGCTCTTAAATAATCGCGGTACTGTTGCGGTACACAAAGAAAAGAGCGCTCGCTCATCGAGGCTAAAAGCAGTTTAGCTGTTTCTTCACTTATTATTGACCGCAAAAGCATATTGTTAATCATAACTTCGGCAGTAACCTTGTCGAGTCTGTCGCCTACTGCGTTTATAATGTGCATAATCGCGTTAGTCGGAGCAGAATTAATACGGGTAATGCGGATATAACCGCCTCCACCTCGCCTACTCTCGACGATATATCCTTGTTCAGGCGTAAAACGCGAAGTGATTACATAGTTAATCTGGCTCGGTACGCAACCTAACACAGACGCTAACTCGTTGCGTCTGATTTCGGCGTTGCCGTCAGCCTCATCGAGCATTTCTAAAATATACTGAGCTACTATATCACTCATACGCATAAAATCAGTCCTTTATTCTGAAAATCTTTTTGACTTTTCTTGACCTTTAATTTCATTATAAACGAAAGTCAGAGAAAGTCAAGATTTTAAAATATAATTTAAAAATTGTTCATAAATCAGAGTTATTAAGTTATCGAGTGAGCTTTAAGAAATAACATAATAAAAAGCCTACCCGAAAAGCGGATAGGCTCAACATATTATTCTGTTTTAGAATTATTTTATTTTCGCTAGTTTCATCTGGATGCCTGTTGCATCAAAAATCGACACTACTCCGTCACCATTAAAGTCTGCATAATCTTCTCCTCTGTGGTGAGAAATCTCATCCAAACTTGCTAAGCATCTCTGGATAGTTGTTGCATCATAAATGTCGAGGGTTAAATCACCTGTGATATCACCAATAAACTCATTTTTATGTTTAAGTGTATAGTGTTTTGACTCGAATGTAGAAATTACAGCCAAATCCTCATCGGTTACAATTCCTTTTTCGTACGCCTCTTTCAGCTCGTATAGCGATCCTTCACAAAGCACCTTCGGAAGTGGTCGCTGTGGCACACAAAAACCATAGTCACCGATATACTGATACACTACCTCGCAAGAATATGCATCTCCATACACAGAATATCTCACAAACTGTTTAGTGTCGGATATAACATCTAGATCAGTTATATGAATATCACTTTTTTCATAACTGTTATTATTTCTTAACGTCCTAACAGCTAAAAGCATCTCATCACTGACTTCTATCGGTTTTTGTACGACCTTTTCATAAACCGGTAAAGTGATTCCTGTCTTTTCTATAGTCAGTTTTTCGATAAAGCTTTTATCATAAAAGAAGTTCGTACTCACCATAACGAGTACATCCCCTACAGCTATTTTGTATAGACATTCCTCATCATTGCCAAATTCATCGCAATTCTCACCAGCGACATAAGGATAACCATTAACCTCGCCTGAATACATATCCGGCCATAAATAGGCATCCATATTCTCAAGATTTCCCATAACAGATTCTTCAGACAAGTAGTAAGTGACTGAGATATCAACTTCGTAATAACCGCTTGAGTGTTCATAATTAAGATAAGTAACATCTACACCCTGGTCAACATTAGACTCATCTAAGCGGATACCGGTGATGTTATATTCAGGGTCGTTGATTCCAACTTGTAGAAAGTCCTTATACTTGAGGGCGTAATATTTAGCGGATGCATTCATTGGCACATCCGAATATTCAACATTCGGAAAATCTGCTGAATATTTTGCAACAAAAGAGTTCATCTCTTCACAGGTATCAAAATCTTTGTAAAAATAAACTTTAGTAAAAGTTGTCATAGAGCAACTCAAAATAAGAATCAGTGCTAAAACTAAAGAAACTATTCTGTTGATTTTCATAATAAATCCTCCTTCGTAAAAATCTACTGCCACACTTATATTCTAGCACATAAAAAAAATAAAAAAATAGGGGTAAAATACACAGATATTAGATTAAGTATTTGTGCATTATGTAGAGAGCAAAGCATCACCTCTATATATAAAACACGCACAACCGCTATATATAAAAACCAAATTTCATGAAATAAAAAAGGACGGCATAAACCGTCCTTTAATGTGTTATTTGAATTACAGCACCTTACGTAAGAAGTCTTTTGTACGCTCCTGCTGAGGATTTAAGAAAATCTGTTCAGGTGTGCCCTGTTCACAGATAACACCCTCGTCCATAAAGAGCACTCTGTCGGCAACTTCACGTGCAAAGCCCATCTCGTGAGTAACAACAACCATAGTCATACCCTGTGAAGCGAGATCTTTCATAACCTGTAAAACTTCGCCAACCATCTCAGGGTCTAAAGCAGATGTAGGCTCGTCGAAGAGCATAATATCAGGATTCATCGCAAGTGCACGAGCAATAGCAACACGCTGCTTCTGACCACCCGAAAGCTCGTGTGGATAAGAATGAGCTTTATCAGCAAGGCCGACACGCTCTAAAAGCTGCATAGCCTTTTCTTCTGCCTGTGCTTTTGTCATAACCTTAAGCTCAACAGGTGCGAACATAATGTTCTTGAGCACGTTCATGTGAGCAAAAAGGTTAAACTGCTGGAACACCATACCGATGTTTTCTCTGACTTTATTAATGTTTATCTTTTTGTCGGAAATCTCGTAACCGTCTACGAAAATCTGACCTTTTGTTGATTCTTCGAGTCGATTAAGACAGCGAAGCAAAGTCGATTTACCTGAACCTGAAGGTCCGATAAGGCACACAACCTCACCTTCAGAGACAGTCATATCAATTCCCTTTAACACTTCCAAATGATCGAACGTTTTGTGTAAGTTCGTTACTTCTACTTTACTTTTTTCTATCATAGCTAATCTTCTTCTCCACAAATTTTGAAAGCACCATCAGTGCTGAAATGATAGCGAGGTAGCACAGGCCGACGATGATGTAAATCTCGAAGAAACGGTATGTGCTCGCAGAATACTGCTTAGCCTGATTACAAAGCTCAGCAAGTGAAATAACAGAAAGAATGGAAGTGTCTTTTATTGTAATGATAAACTGGTTAACGATTGAAGGGATTGTGATTTTAAACGCCTGTGGCAGAACAACCTTCATCATTGTCTTAGCAGAACCGATACCAAGGCTACGGGAAGCTTCTACCTGACCCTTGTCTACAGCCTGAATACCACTTCTGAAGATTTCAGAAAGGTACGCACCAGCGTTAAGGCTCAGCGTAATCGTACCCGCTAAAAATTCGGAAATAACGAACGACGGGTTAAACTGCTGAACGATAATCGGAATACCGTAATACACGATGAACGCCTGTACAATCATAGGTGTACCACGGATAAGCCATACATACACCGCTGAAATAGCGTTAAAAACCTTAAATTTTGAAAGACCCATAAGACAGGAAATCAGACCGATTACCATACCAATCGCGATTGATAACAGCGAAATGATAAGAGTAACCTTGAGACCCTGTAATATCATAGGCCATGCTTCTCTGAACACTAAAGCAAAATCCATATAATCAACTCTAATCAAAAATTTAGCACGGTAAAATTACCGTGCTAAATCGGTAGTTTTAATAAATAATTAATACAGATGTATAATTACATGCCGTACTTAGCAAGAATCTCGTCGTACTTGCCGTTCTCTTTGATGTTAGCAAGACCTGCGTTGAACATCTCGATGAGTTCAGGGTTTGTGCCCTTCTTTACAGCAAAGCCGTAGAAGCTAGGGTTGATCTTCTCGCCAACAGTCTTAAGCTCTACGCCGTTCTTGATAGCGTCGCCGATAACTGTGTAGTCCTCAAAGCAAGCGTCACAGTTGCCGTTGATGATAGCCTGATACTGCTCATTTGAGCCCTCGAAAGCCTTTGTTGTGTAGCCGTACTGGTCTTTGTTAGCGTTAGCGTACTCAGCACCCATTGTACCATTCTTTGTAGCTACAACCTTACCTGTTAAATCATCGAGTGAATCAATATCGCTGTCCTTAGCAACAACCATAACCTGACCGTCTTCGAAGTAACCTTCTGAGAAGTCAAAGATTTCTTTTCTCTCGTCTGTGATTGTCATACCAGCGATAACAGCGTCAGCCTGACCAGCCTGAACCTTAGCAAGAGCAGGGTCAAAACCAACGTTCATCATATTGTACTCAAAGCCCTGATCCTCAGCAACAGCAGCCATGATATCCATATCGATACCAACGTACTCACCTGTTGCAGAGTCAAAAGACTCGAATGGTGCGAAAGCGTTGTCAGAAACGATTGTGTAAACCTTAGCTTCGTTTGTGTCAGTTGTAGTTGTACCACAAGCTGCGAGTGATGCTACCATAAGGATAGCAAGAATAAGCGCAAAAATCTTTTTCATTTTTTTATAACTCCTTTTTCATAATAAACTATGTATCCATTCTAGGATATAGATAACAAAACGATTATACTATAAAATGCAAATAATGTCAAATAAAACTTTTACGTGCTAAAGTGATAAAAATATACGTGAAATAAGCAAAAAAAGCCGGTCGCATAAGCAACCGGCTGATTTTATTAAGCTTTTAAATTACAGCTCAGCGAAGTACTTGATAGTTCTTACCATCTGTGATGTGTAAGAGTTCTCGTTATCGTACCATGAAACAACCTGTACCTGAGTTGTATCTGTCTCTGGCATATATGTTGCCATTGTCTGAGTTGCGTCGAAGAGTGAGCCGTATGTCATACCAACAACGTCAGAAGAAACGATCTCGTCCTCGTTGTAACCGAATGAATCAGAAGCAGCAGCCTTCATAGCAGCGTTGATCTGATCAACTGTAACCTGACCCTTAACAACAGCTGTAAGGATTGTTGTAGAACCTGTTGGAACAGGAACACGCTGTGCAGCGCCGATAAGCTTACCATTGAGCTCAGGGATAACAAGACCGATAGCCTTAGCAGCACCTGTTGAGTTAGGAACGATGTTAACAGCGCCAGCTCTAGCTCTTCTGAGGTCACCCTTTCTGTGAGGACCGTCGAGAATCATCTGGTCGCCTGTGTAAGCGTGGATTGTAGCCATGATACCGCTCTGGATAGCTGCGAGGTCGTTAAGAGCCTTAGCCATTGGAGCAAGACAGTTTGTTGTACATGAAGCAGCAGAGATGATCTGATCTTCAGCTGTGAGGATACCCTCGTTTACTGAGAATACAACTGTCTTGAGGTCGTTGCCTGCAGGAGCAGAGATAACAACCTTCTTAGCACCAGCGTTGATGTGTGCCATTGATTTTTCTTTTGAGCAGTAGAAACCTGTGCACTCGAGAACTACGTCTACACCGAGCTCACCCCATGGGATGTTGTTTGCGTCAGGCTCTTTGTAAATTGTGATTTCTTTACCGTCTACAACGATAGAGCTCTCTTTAGCCTCTACCTTATCAGCGAGAGCGTACTTACCCTGAGCTGAATCGTACTTGAGAAGATGGGCGAGCATCTTAGGAGCTGTAAGGTCGTTGATAGCAACTACCTCATAACCCTCTGCTGAGAACATCTGTCTGAATGCGAGACGTCCGATTCTACCGAATCCGTTAATACCTACTTTTACTGCCATTGGAATTACCTCCTAAAAAATATGCTATTTGGACTATACCAAAGTATATACCTTTATTATTTTACTACGCTTTGTCCAATAAATCAAGAACATTTTACCAATTGATAAATTTTTGTCAATTTACATATAATTCTATGCTTTTATACGATTCTTTTTCCTATTATCATAAAGTTCAGAAAAAAGAGCAGAAGCGATTACGAGTACTGCACCGATTACTGTAAAGGCTGTCAACTGCTCGTGGAGCAATGCTGCAGACAAAACAACCGCAACAACAGGGTCTATGTACGCAAAAATCGCAACATTCTGTGATGTGACAAACGGCAGAGATTTAAAATAAATTGTATACGCAACACCTGTGTGAAGCACACCGACAACTAAAAGTAAAATAACAGTAGTTAAATCAAACTTAAGCTCATCTGCTTTTGTTGTGAAAAGACAATAAACAAACATGACAACAGTCGACGACGCAAACTGAGTTATAGCCTTGTCCATCGGATCAACCTTGTCTACACGCTTGTTGACAATTACGGTAATCGCGTACACAACAGCGGCACTCACACCGAGCAACACTCCGAAAAGTGAACTCTTCCCTATTACACCGCTCTCAAACACTCCCGACACGCAAACAACACCGAAAAGTGCAAACAAAACGCATATAATTTTTACAAAAGTCAGGCGCTCTCTGAACACAAGCGGTGAAACGAGCACAACAATCATCGGACCTAAGTTGTAGCAAATCGTCGAAATGGCAACTGTGGTGTAATTATACGACTCAAAAAGTAGAATCCAGTTAAGCCCGAGCAAGGCTCCGTTTATACATAAAGGCAGAAGGCTTCCTTTCAGATTTTTGAAGTCGATTTTAGATTTCATACACAGCTTCACAAGGAGTAAAAACAGCATACCGACAATAGAACGGTCAAACGCAACTATTCCACTGTTAAGCGGAATAAATTTAACAAAGATGCCGACTGTACCCCAGATAAGAAAAGCTGATGCGAGTTCAATTTTCGCTTTGCTTACAGATTTCATATGTACCCCAAAATTTCAAAGTTAAAGCACTCCCATAAGAGAGTGCTTTTTATTATTTCTGATAAAGTTTATTTGTCTGGTAATACGGCTCGCAAGTGAGATTGATGCCGAGTTTTTTGAACATCATAGTATCTACCTGTGACAAAATAACAGACGAATGAGCCTCAAGTCCACGAAGATTTACGAGCTGTTCCATAGCTTTTTGTGCATTCTCGCTTGTAGCTGCAGAAATAGAAAGCGCAATCAAAACTTCGTCAATATGAAGTCGAGGGTTAACGTTGCCTAAATGGTGCACCTTAAGACGCTGGATAGGCTCGATAACCTCAGGCGAAATAAGGTGAATACTGTCATCAATACCCGCCATAACCTTAAGCGCATTTAAAAGCATAGCCGCACACGCACCTAAAAGTGTCGAGGTTTTACCGGTCACAAGTGTGCCGTCTGACAGTTCGATAGCTGCAGCAGGACTACCTGTTTCTTCAGCTTTATCAAGAGCAGGAGCAATAACAAGTCTGTCATCAGAAGTGAGCTTTGACTGCTTCATAATAAGCTCGAGTGTATATACTTCGCTGTCAGGTGAGTTACCCTTTTTATTATTACACATAGCGTTGTAGTAACGGCGGATGATTTCCTGATTAGCAGCAGCAATAACAGCCTCATCATCAAAAATACAGTTACCAACCATATTAACGCCCATATCTGTCGGAGATTTGTATGGTGATTCACCGAGAATCTGCTCAAAAATAGTATTGAGCACTGGGAACACCTCGATATCTCTGTTATAGTTTACTGTTGTTTCACCGTAAGCTTCGAGATGGAACGGGTCAATCATATTAACATCATTAAGGACAGCAGTAGCCGCCTCATAAGCTACGTTTACAGGGTGCTTTAGCGGTAAATTCCAGATAGGGAAAGTCTCAAACTTCGCGTATCCGCAATCAACACCGCGCTTGTGCTCGTGGTAAAGCTGTGAAAGACACACAGCCATCTTGCCACTACCAGGACCCGGAGCGGTAATAACAACAAGCTCACGTTCTGTTTCTATAAAGTCATTCTTACCGAAACCGTTTTCAGACACGATAAGGTCGATATCCTGTGGATAACGCTCGATAGAATAATGGTGATACACTTTAATGCCGTTTTGCTCGAGCTTTTTCTGGAACTTAACAGCCGCAAGCTGGTCAGCGTAACGTGTAAGCACAACACT
>JAZSFG010000001.1:0-11865 GCA_045532065.1 Ruminococcus sp.
TGGCTACGATCCGACTTTAACGCAAAAACTACCTTGTACTTTCTGCGAACCGCAGTTTTCTACTGATAACGCGTGCGGCATCGCTGTTTTAACTTCAATACTTAATAACCGTAACTAAAATGAATGTAACACCTAAAATTCTGACTGTTTCACAACTGAATTTTTATCTGAAATCTGCTCTTGATAATGACCCGAGACTTCAGTTTCTGCTTCTAGAGGGTGAGATTTCTAACTTAACTGACCATTACAGCAGCGGTCACATCTACTTTTCGCTTAAAGACAGTAAAAGTGTTGTGCGTGCTGTGATGTTCTCTTTTGCTGCGAAAAATCTAAAATTCAAGCCACAAAACGGTATGAAAGTTTTAGTACGTGGTAGAGTTACTGTCTACGAGCCTAGTGGTCAGTATCAGGTTTATGTCGAGGATATGCAACCCGACGGTATCGGTGCGTTATCTTTACAGTTTGAACAGTTAAAAGAAAAACTTGAAAAAGAAGGACTTTTCGATAAAAAGCATAAAAAGCCTATTCCTGCTTTTCCTGAGCGTGTAGGCGTTATCACTTCGCCGACTGGAGCCGCAGTAAGGGATATAATGAACGTTTTGTCGCGTCGTTTTCCGTGTGCGGATATCGTGATGTGCCCTGTGCTTGTACAGGGGGAAAACGCCGCACCACAACTCACAGATGCTATAAATAAGTTTTCACAGACAGATGTCGCTGATGTTGTTATCATTGGTCGTGGCGGTGGTTCGATGGAGGATTTGTGGGCTTTTAACGACGAGAATCTTGCACGCGCTATTTATAAGTGTAAAACCCCTGTTATATCCGCTGTTGGCCACGAAACCGACTTTACAATCTGCGACTTTGTATCTGACTTGCGTGCACCTACTCCGTCTGCGGCAGCAGAACTAGCAGTACCCGACAGCGCTGAATTACTCCTTGAACTCTCTGCACAGCGACAGTATGTGAATTCTCTCGTTGAGAGAAAGATTTTAGAATGCGACAAGTCGATGACCCACATTTCACGGCTTTTAGGTGCTTATTCACCGCTCAATAAGATAAACGAATATTCATCTAATCTTTTGAATCTTACTGCACGTCTGCTGTCTGCAGGCGATAAAATTCTAGAGAGCAACACAAAAACTCTCACAAAAACAGCTTCTAAATTATCTGCTCTCAACCCTGTTGCTGTATTGATGCGTGGTTATTCTTACACCACTGATGAAGATGGCGCGTGTATCTCCAGCGTAGAAAAAGTAAAAAGAGGGGATACTGTTAACATTAAACTTACGGATGGCGGTATTAAAGCTATTGTTGATAATATTTCTTTAGAGGAAAAATAAATGCCTTTTACACACTTACATGTCCACAGTGAATATAGTTTACTAGACGGAGCCTGTCGTATTGACAGGCTTGTTTGTGCTGCAAAAGAAATGGGACAAACCGCACTGGCTATTACTGACCACGGTGTTATGTATGGTGTGATTGACTTCTATAGAGCGTGTAAGAAACATGGTGTAAAGCCTGTTATTGGCTGCGAAGTTTACGTTGCGCCGCGTTCACGCTTTGATAAAAATTTTGATTTAGACAAAGAGTATTATCACCTCGTATTACTCTGTGAAAACAATAAAGGCTACGAAAACCTGATGAAGCTCGTGTCTAAAGGTTTTGTAGACGGTTTTTATAATAAACCTCGTGTTGATATTGAGCTTTTAGAACGTTACCACGAAGGTCTTATCTGTCTTTCTGCTTGTCTTGCGGGCGAAGTGCCTCGTGCACTTTTATATGATGATTACAGTGGTGCACTTGATATTGCACGTCGTTATCAAAATATTTTCGGTAAAAATAATTACTTTATCGAGCTTCAGAGTCACGGAATCGAAGAACAGGACAGAACAAATCCACTTCTCATTAAGATTGCCGACGAAATCGGTGCAGGATTAGTCGTCACTAACGACTGTCATTATATCAATCGTTCTGATAGTAAAATGCACCAGATTCTTCTTTGTATCCAGACTAACCACACCATCGACGATGATGATAAAATGGAGTTTGCGACTGAAGAGTTTTATTTAAAAAGCGAAGAAGAAATGCGCTCTCTGTTCCCAAAACTTAAGAGCGCTTTTGATAATACACAGTATATCGCCGACAGATGTAACGTAGAAATAGAGTTCGGTGTTCGCAAACTTCCTGATTTTTATGTGCCTAACAACGAAGACCACTTTGAATATTTTAAACGCCTTTGTTTTGATGGTTTGTATAAATATTATGGTGAAAATCCTGATTCTTCTTTATTAGAGCGACTCAATTACGAGCTTAATACAATAAAAAGTATGGGTTTTGTCGATTACTTCCTTATAGTCAGTGACTTTGTGAATTACGCTAAAAGTGTCGGTATCCCTGTCGGACCGGGTCGAGGCTCGGGTGCTGGTTCGTTGTGTGCTTACTGTATCGGTATTACCGGTATCGACCCGATTAAGTATAATCTTATTTTCGAGCGTTTCCTTAACCCTGAGCGTGTCAGTATGCCTGACTTTGATATTGACTTCTGTAAAGAACGCAGGGGAGAAGTTATCGATTATGTTATCCGCAAGTACGGCGCTGATAGAGTAGCACAGATTATTGCTTTCGGCACTATGGCGGCACGTGGTTCGGTACGTGATGTCGGTCGTGCACTCGCTATGCCGTATTCTTCAGTTGACTCTGTCGCAAAATTAATCCCTAGCGATATAAATATGACTATCCGCAAAGCTCTCAGTATCAGCACAGAGCTAAAGAAAATATACGATACCGACCCTGCTGTGCATAATCTTCTCGATGTAGCTATGTCGATTGAAGGTATGCCACGGCATATCACTATTCACGCCGCAGGTGTCGTTATAACCGACCGACCTGTATCGGACTATGTTCCACTTTCTAAGAGTGATGACGCTGTTGTGACTCAGTTTACGATGACAACACTCGAGGAACTCGGACTGCTGAAAATGGACTTTCTCGGACTTCGTAATCTAACTGTTATTAACGACGCGGTTAAAATGATTAATGAATCCGAAGATTTTGATATTGATACTATCCCTGAAAATGACAAAGCTGTTTTCGCTATGATGAGCAGCGGTAACTCGGACGGGGTTTTTCAGTTTGAAAGTCAAGGTATGAAAAATGTACTGATGCAGTTAAAACCGACTTCTATTGAAGATTTGATTGCGGTTATTTCGCTGTATCGACCTGGACCTATGGATAGTATTCCGAAGTATATCAATAATCGCCACAATCCGTCGCAGATTACGTACGCTCATCCGCTTTTAGAACCTATTCTGAATGTCACAAACGGTTGTATCGTGTATCAGGAACAGGTTATGCAGATTTTCCGTACTTTAGCCGGCTATTCTCTCGGTCGTGCCGATATTGTGCGTCGTGCTATGAGTAAGAAAAAGCACGATGTAATGGAAAAAGAAAAGCAGATATTCATACACGGCTTGCTGGATAGTAACGGCAACGTCGAGGTTGAGGGTTGTCTGCGTCGTGGCGTAGATGAAAATACTGCTCTGTCTGTGTTTTCTCAGATGGAGAGCTTCGCGTCCTACGCTTTTAATAAATCTCACGCAGCGGCGTATGCTAATGTTGCGTACCAGACAGCATATCTGAAATGTCACTATAAAAAGCAGTATATGGCGGCTCTTTTGTCCTCAGTTTTAGATAATCAGAATAAAATGGCTACCTATATATCTGAGTGTCAGCGACTCGGGATTCTTGTTTTACCGCCTCATGTTAACGAATCTCAATCTTTGTTTACTGTAACTCACGGAAATATCCGCTTCGGTCTTACTGCGATTCGTAATTTAGGTAAAAACTTTATTGAATCCTTAGTTGAAGAGAGAAAAAATGAACCGTTTGTGTCATTCTACGATTTTTGTAAGCGTATGAGTCAACATGGTCTCAATATCCGTGCACTCGAGAGTCTTATTAAATGCGGTGCTCTTGATAACCTTGGTTGTAACCGCCGACAGATGCTCTCGAGTATGAAGACAGTTCTCGATTCACTTGATTATGACCGTCGTCGTAATGGGTTAGGTCAGATGTCGTTCTTCGAACTAGGTGAAACAAAGGAAGATACGTCTGTTGAGATTCCGGATATGCAGGAGTTTGAGTTAATGGAGCTTCTGTATATGGAAAAAGAGATGGCGGGAATGTATCTGTCCGGACATCCGATTGATTCGTACAAAAACTTTGCAAAAGCTACACGCGCAGACAGTATAAACGATATTGTGAGCGGTGAGTATCCTGAACGTTATCGAGATACTGCGAAAGTTCGTCTTGTGTGTATTGTGACTAAAAATAAGTCGCAGATTACAAAATCTAACCAGATGATGGCTTTTGTAACTGTTGAAGACAGATACGGTAGCGCCGAACTTATTGTGTTTCCAAAAATTTTATCCCAGTGTTCTTCACAGCTTTACGTCGGCTCTGTTTTAGAAGTTATCGGTACTCTTAACTTCAAAGAGGACGAAGAACCTAGAATTATCGCTGAAAAGATAACTGCTCTTCCACCGGCCGAGAATCTGAAAGGTTATATAGAGAGTAAAGGTGTACAAGAAGAAAAGTCACTTGATTTTTCTGACAAAAACAAGAAACTGTATATCAGACTTAAAAATCTCGAGTGCACACAATATCTTAAAGTAAAGAATTTACTTGAACTTTTTCCTGGTGACACACAGATTTTATTGTATCTGACTGACTCGAACAAGCGCTTGCTTGCACCAAAATCTCTGTGGGTCAATCTTAATGGTACTTTATATACCGAGCTTTGCAGAGTTGTAGGTGAAGGAAATGTCGCATTAAAGTGATTTATTTATACTTTTTTATCTATTTGACTTAAACACTTGATTATTTTGATATTTGTGTATATAATGTTTATGAGTATTTAGTGGAGGTAATTTATAATGGCTAAATCTATTGCAGTATTAACCAGCGGCGGTGACGCTCCGGGTATGAATGCAGCTGTTCGTTCTGTTGTTCGAGCTGCTATGTACAGAGGTATGAAGGTTATCGGCGTTTTTCGTGGATATAACGGCTTGCTAAATAAAGATGTAAAGGAACTCGACCTTCGTTCTGTTTCTGATTGCATCAACCGTGGCGGTACTATTCTTTATACCGCTCGCTCTGAGGAGATGAAAACTCCTGAGGGTATCGAGAAAGCTGCTAAAAATTGTAAAGAACTTGGTGTTGATGGTCTTGTTGTTATCGGCGGTGACGGTTCTTTCCGTGGCGCTAGAAAGCTCTCTTTAGCAGGTATCCCTTGTGTTGGTATTCCTGGCACAATCGATAACGATATCTCCTGTTCTGAGTACACAGTCGGTTTTGATACCGCTATGAACACAGCTATGGAAATGGTTGATAAAATCCGTGATACAGCACAGTCACACGACCGTTGCTCTGTGGTTGAGGTTATGGGTCGTCGTTGTGGCGATATCGCTTTACAGACAGGTATCGCTTGCGGTGCTACTTCAATCCTTGTTCCTGAAATTGAGTTTGACATCGAGCGTGATGTTATCTCTAAGATTTACGAACAGAAATCTACAGGTAAGAAGCACTTCATTATCGTTGTTGCTGAAGGCGTCGGCGGTGTTGAAGACCTCGCAAAGTATATTGAAAAGCGTACTGGTATCGAAACACGTGCTACTATCTTAGGTCACGTACAGCGTGGTGGTTCTCCTACACTTCGAGACCGTGTTATTGCAACTGCTATGGGTGCTGACGCTGTCAGATTACTTGAAAAGGGTATCGGTAACCGCGTTATCGCACTTAAAGACGGCAGAACTGTTGACTACGATATTTTAGAAGCTCTTGAAATGAAGCGTGAATTTGATAACGAGCTTTATCAGACAGCGATGGAAGTTTCTATCTAATATTGTTTATAAAAGGCACAATGTATTTTGCGTTGTGCCTTTCTTAGTAAGGGAATGGCTATGATAAATTATTTTTATAATATTATTTCTAAGGGCGACGAGTGTGATTTTTACACTGATGTACTTACAGGTGTCCGTAAGGACTACTCATTAAGCAAAGTTAAACAAAAGGGTAAACTTTCACAGAATAGCGACGGCGACACCATCTTTTATGAGTTTTGTATTGAAAAAGATAAACCTATGAAGTGGAATGTCAGCGACGACAAAACTATTTTATCTGATGTAAAGACTATAGAGGATGGTAAGTACTGTATTAATTATTATTCTGATGAAGGTCTTTCTAAAACTTTGACATTCAGTAAATACCATACGTTACTTAAGGTCGAGTATTTTAATATTAATATGTCTTCAATCCCGACTTATGTGATTGAACCTCGAAAGAATAAGAACGATTTATGCCTTCTTTTTAGTAAGAAGAGTAGTTATCTCAACACTATTTTATATCCGATGCCTGAAGTGGATGATGAATATATTGCTGAGATTGTAGACAACGAGTTTTATGATTATACTGCAGTTGCTGCTACTAATATTGGTGTTGTAAGGTTTTTGAGCGAGGAACAGCTCGAACTTTTTGAAGAATTCGTTGAAAAGACAAAAGAGAGAAAAGAACTCGAGTTTGCTCCTGAAAGCTATATTGATGAGTCTGATGCTGTTTTAGCTATGAAACTTAACCCGAAGGATTTTAACATCAGAAAAAACCTCGCTTCTAGTGTAGATATTACACAAGCACAGGAATTCTCGCTTGATGCTGACGAAGAAATTGCAAAAATCACCGGTGAGTACAATACTGCTGTTGAATCTTCTGCTGTGGCGGATGAAACTGAAATGCCTGTAGAAGATCTTGCTGTGCAAGGTGAAGATTCGGTCGAGCAGGAAGATGTTTTAGAAGATACAGCTATAGAGATTATCGATGAACCTGTATCGGTTGAAGAAATAAAAGAAGCTGAAGCTCCTGAGGTTATTGAAACTTCAATAGACGCTTACAGTGATCTTGAAGAGCCTGTAGATGAGGAGTCGGTTGAAGAGAGAACTGAAAAAGAAGAGCTTTTATCTGTTTCTGTTCCTGAAGATGAGTTCAAAGGTTCTGATGCTTCAGATAACTTATTTGTAGTAGGAGAAGAGCCTACTGCTGATGCAGTTATTGACAGTGCTAACACAAAGTATTGTTATTATGGCGAACTCGATGATAAGGGCAACAGACACGGCTTTGGTCGTACCTGTACCGATAACGGTCGCACCGCATACGAAGGTGAATATAAAGACAACAAGCGTGATGGTAGCGGTGCTTACTATTATAAAGATGGCACTTTATGCTACTACGGCGAGTGGGAGAACAACAAACGAGAAGGCTTTGGATTTGGCGTCAGCTCGTTTGATAAGAGTGTCCACGTTGGTATGTTCTCTGATAACAAGCCTGACGGTAACGGTGTTCGTTTCGATAAAGATGGCGAGATTTCCTTTATAAAGCGAGTACTATCAAATGGTGTTACCGTTGTTATGACCTTTAACGATGACAAGATTACAATCAAAAAGTACAATAAAGAAGGAGAGGTTATCTCCGAAAACACATCAAATTTAATGTATTTTTAGTGTAAAGTAATATTTACCTGAAATTAAGCTCATAATATTACCGTTCCTATATGGAGCGGTAATTTTTTTGAGGTGATATTATGAGAAAATTTTTATCCGTATTATTATGTGTATTAATGCTTTGTACGGTGCTTTGTGGTTGCGGTGGCAACGATAGTGTATCCGAAATGGCTACTGACGCAATGTCTGAAGCAGAATCTGTAGTTGACGGCGTTGTTAGCGATGGCGACGGACATATCGGTAACGAAACGACTTCTTCTACAGACAGCGTGACCGATGATTCAGCAAACGGTGGTACAAGCGACACAAACGGTTCTAACGGAACAGGTGGTTCGAATGGAACAAATGGTTCAAATGGTGGCGGCGAAAATAACGCACAGTCAACCACAGAGCCGATGATGTAAAGAAAGCGCAGGTATATTTCCTGCGCTTTACATATTTATACGACCTTTTCAAGGTCAGATTTTAGTCGTCTGATTATTTTCTTCTCGAGTCTGGAGATATAAGATTGCGAAATTCCCAGCAAATCAGCAACTTGTTTTTGCGTGTGCTCTCTGTTTCCGTTTAAACCAAATCTTAGTTCCATAATCATCGCTTCTCTTGTGTTGAGTTTTGACACAGCTTCTAGCAGTAAATCACATTCGAGTTCCTGCTCGAGATTCCGATTTATTATGTCACTGTCACTGCCTAGTACATCGCACAGGAGTAACTCGTTTCCGTCCCAATCGATATTCAGCGGTTCTTCAATAGACACTTCATTTCTTCTTTGCGACGCTTTTCTTAGAAACATCAGTATTTCGTTTTCGATACACCGTGACGCGTATGTGGCGAACTTTATGTTTCTGTCTGCGGAAAAAGTGTTTACAGCTTTTATCAGTCCGATTGTACCGATAGAGATTAGGTCTTCTATGTTGATATTTGTGTTTTCGAATTTCTTTGCGATATAAACAACAAGCCTCAGATTATGTACAATAAGTTTATCTCTAGCTGATTCGTCACCATCCTGAAGCCTTAATAAGATATCATTTTCTTCGTTTTTGCTTAGCGGTGGTGGTAGGGTGAAAGCACCACTAACATAAAAAACGGAGTTCCTTTTGAAAAAGTATTTTATTTTGCACAGTAATACCAGTAAAAAGTTCATTTGCTCACCTTAATATTTCAGAATTTATTATTGCTTTAACGCTATTGTCGATAAAACCATCGAACACAGCGATATATACCTCTTTGTCTATTATGTTGTTGTCTATGTAAACCTCGTTTGCTTTAACGGCATACATCATAGAATTGTTTCCAAGTACATGATAGGGGATAACACGTGGCTTTGATAGCTCTATATCTTTTAAAATTGATTTTTCTGTGATGATTACCGGTGCACCTGAAAAAGGTTCAATAGCGTTACTTCCTGTGTCTACTCTGCCTTTACAGGTATAAATGGAATTATTAATGTCGATTTTTAGCTCAACGTCAGTGTTTTTAACATCATTTCTGAATACACGCTGTAAAATAAGTAAGATAATATACACGGCTACTGTAACCACAATTAAAAGAAGTGGGTTAATATTAAAATAAACAGTGTCATTTATTATAGCTACATTCTTTGGTTTAACAATTTCGCAGTAAAGCATGACTCCCGAACTGAAAATCATACTGAAAATAAATGTGACCGCTATACTTTTTATATATGATATAAAGCTGTTTTTGTAAAAAGCGATTAAACACATAACACCTGCGCATACTATCTTTAAAAATAATGAAGTTAGAAAATGCAAGTTGTTAATAAGAGCTGTGAGAGAAAATACAGCCGCAAAAAGAGAAGCAAGCACCAATCGTATCTGAGAAGTTTTAATATGTAGGAATTTTTGGCTTGCGGATAAAATACAGTAGTTAATAATAATGTTAGTAAAAACAAGCACATCAATGTATATCACCATAAACCTCATCTCCGATATACATAGTATCTCACACGATGTGTAAATCTGTTGTCAAATAGAGGAAGGTTATTTATGTTGTTTATGTTAATAATAGGTTTATTTATAGGAGTTTTAATCGGTATATCAATAATGGTGTTGATGATTAGTTCAAGAGATTAAGGAAAAAATAAATTAACCCTGATGCTTTTATGTGACAAAAACCGCGCATATATATAATGTATAGTAGTTATGGGAGGTAGTTGAATGTCATTTCGGTTTGCACAACTCAGACATAAAGAGGTGATTAACTCAAGCGATGGCTCAAGACTCGGTTTTGTAGATGATTTAGAGGTTGATACACACACATCTAAGGTTGTAACACTTATTGTATACGGCAGACCTCGACTTTTCGGGTTGTTTGGTCGCAGCGGTGACTGCGTTATTCCGTGGGATAATATATGTTTAATAGGTGAAGATACCATTTTAGTGGATCTGAAGGTGCAAAAAACAACAAACAACACAAAAAACGGTAATAAATTTGTTACATTTTGTCACTAAAAATATTTGTGCGTGTTAGCAAATTGCACTAGAGATTATTGTTGAATCTGTACATTTTTTACTAAAAATAATGCTAAAAAGGAAATAAAACGCCATTATGATGCTTTAAAAGAATTAAAACTTAATAGTTACAAACTTGCAATTTGTGCATGTTTGTGATTAAATAGCACTTGAAATGGTGTGTGTTTACAAATATTTCCATATCCATTTCACATCGGATAAACGATGTAGACTACTAAAAGGAGGAGATAGACATGAGAAAATTAAACATTTTTACAAGAGTTCTCATTTTGGCGTTGATAGTTGTAACATCATTGTCAATGTCAGTTCTTACACCTGAAGTAGAAGCTGCAAGCGAAGCCCCGATAACAGAAACCAAAAAAACAGAAACTAATACATATATTGATGAGGAGGATGACTCTATCGCACTTGCTCGAGCAATTGCGATGGACGAGGCTAAACTCGAAGCTGTGAGCATTGTTGAAGAGCTCCAGGTAGAAATCGAGAAGGAGACTGAGGCAGAAAACACAAATGATTATGTTTATGTTGAGCCACAGCAGCCATCATCATCAAGCAGCTCTACAAATTCAAGCACAGGAGGTTCGTACGTTTCAGGTTCGACAAGCGGTTCCGGATATCTTATCGATATTGCAAACCCTGACCCGAACTACCAGAGTTACTCAATTGTTCTTTCACCAAAGGACAGAGAACTCGCTGAGCGTATCGTAATGGGTGAAGCCGGCAACACTGGTTACACAGGTATGGCTTTAGTTGCTCAGTGCTTGAGAGATACTTTTGTAATGGGTGGTTACTCAGATATTGCCACAGTAATCGATAAACACGGCTTCTATGGTTCAATGTCTATTACACCATCACAGACATGTAAAGATGTAGTTAACTTCATCTTTGACCAGGGCGGTGCTGCAGTACAGCACAGAACACTTGTTTTCTATGCTACAAACTACTGTTCAAGTCCATGGCACGAGTCACAGGAATTCGTAACCCAGTATGGTTATGTTCGTTTCTTTGACTTCTGGTAATAACTTAATATTAAAAGAAAAATCAAGCATTAAAAAAATGCTTGATTTTTTTTATTTATATGGTATAATATTTAGGCATTACGCACGCAAGGCTTATCGGCTCAGTAATACCACTGCGGTGTTTGTCCCGAAAAATCCAAGGCTTTGCGGAGGTTTTAACCTGAGGAGGAAAATAAAATGGCAGTAGTTTCTATGAAACAGCTTCTGGAGGCTGGCGTACATTTCGGCCACCAGACAAGAAGATGGAACCCTAAGATGGCTCCATACATTTTTACAGAGCGTAACGGTATCTATATCATCGACTTACAGAAGACCGTTGTTAAGCTCGAAGAGGCATACAACTTCGTACGTGACCTTTCTGTAGAGGGCAAGAGCGTTCTCTTCGTTGGTACTAAGAAGCAGGCTATGGACTCTGTTAAAGAGGAAGCAGAGCGTGCAGGCGCTTACTATGTAAACGCTAGATGGCTCGGCGGTATGCTCACAAACTTCACAACAATCCGTAGAAGAATCGCTAGACTCAAGCAGCTGCGTACAATGGAGTCAGACGGTACATTCGATCTTCTTCCAAAGAAGGAAGTTATTAAGCTCAACCTTGAGATCGAGAAGCTCGAGAAGTTCCTCGGCGGTATCAAGGATATGGAGCAGATTCCTGGTTGTCTCTTTATCGTAGACCCAAGAAAAGAGAAGATCGCTGTTGCTGAAGCTAAGAAGCTCGGCATCCCTGTTGTAGCTATCGTTGATACAAACTGCGATCCTGACGATGTTGACTACGTTATCCCTGGTAACGATGACGCTATCCGTGCA
>JAZSFG010000011.1:0-2112 GCA_045532065.1 Ruminococcus sp.
AAAGGCTTTGAGATGATGGATTATTTCTTAACAAAATAAAAATAACCCGCCTGCATTTTTGCAAGCGGGTTGCTTTTTTTCTTTACATTTCAAGCGCTTCAATCAGTGCGTTTGCGAGCTGGTCAGGACACGATGTTCCTCTGCCGCCACAGTCGATACCCTGTAAACGCTCTATAGCGTCGTTTGCGTCCATGCCGATTACGAGCTTTGCAACACCCTGTGTGTTGCCTGAACATCCGCCGATGAAGCGACAGCTAACGATTACATCGTCTTCGATTTCGACTTCTATCATTCTCGAACATACACCACGTGGAATATAAGTGTGTTTCATATTTACACCTCCGTTTTATGTGTCGATTATATTGTAAAATGTACTTATCGTCAAGTTCGAGTGTCAGATATAACAAAATATTTTAAAAATACTATAGCGAAAAGTCGTATTATGTGCTAAAATGTAAAGAAACCTACATAAAATTGATTTGGAAGTATTTTTATGTCATATAACATTAACCTTGGATCGTGGGGTAGCGTGTTTGCGGTTCCGTCTGCACTCGTTGATTCCCACCTGAAAATTGCAACTGAATCACAGCTTAAAGTGCTTTTGTACATACTTCGTAACAGTGGCGTTGATAACTCTGTCGAGAGTATATCAAAAGCCGTGTCTGTACACGAGGACGAGGTAAAAAACGCTCTTTCTTTCTGGATTGAACGCGGTTTAGTCGCAAAGAGTGATAACACACTTTCTGTGCCTGAAAACAAGGCTGAAACTACTGTACAGACAACGCAAGAGGTTGATTCACAGCCTAAAGTGAAGCCTCGTGCTATGTCGCGTGCACAACGCCCTGACTCGATGTTTGTCGCTCGTAGACTTAGTGAGGACACTTCACTTGCATGGCTTATGGACGAAGCACAGATTGCGCTGTCTAAGCCTCTTTCCAGCGGCGACACAGCGACTTTGGTTATGCTTCACGATACCGACGGCTTGCCGTGTGAAGTGCTCGCACTTCTTATTAATTACTGCGTGTCTATCGGAAAAGGTAATATGCGTACTGTTGAGCGACTCGGAATCCAGTGGGCGAGTGAGGGTATTTTAACTGTAGAAGACGCTGAAAGAAAGATTATTAAACTTTCACAGTCAAGCACAGCGTGGGAGAGAGTATCGCGTATTTTCGGACTCAAAAACATCGGCTCTCCGACTAAAACTCAGCTCTTACTTGCTGATTGCTGGTGTAACGAGTGGAATTTTTCTGATGATATGATACTCGAAGCCTACGAGCGTTGCGTCGACATAAAAGGAGAGTATAATATTAAATATATAAACGGTATTTTATCTAAGTGGTATCAAAGCTCGATTTTTAACCTCGATGACCTCAAAAAAGCAGACGCCTCTGCTTCAAAAACTAAAGCTAAGAAAACAGCGAAGGAAAGTACCGAGCGTCACGCGTCCTACGACCTTGACACCTTCGAAAGTAAAAGTTTATTCAACGATTAAGTGGTGATAATATGGCTTACAGCAAACATATTTACGATTTAGCTACATCAAAATTAAGTGATCGCAGAGCAAGTGCGTTAAACGTCGCTGAGTACAGAAAAGATGAGGTTTATTCTCAGATTCCTCGACTTTCTGAAATCGAAAAAGAGCTTTCTTCAATCGGCGTTTCTACTGCAAAAGCAGTTTTAAGCGGTAAAGACGCGGCTACTCTTCTTGTTTCTCTAAAAGAAAAAAGCGTAGCTCTTCAGAACGAATTTAGTGAGCTTCTTACTTCTCACGGTTACTCTGTCGATTACCTCGAGCCTCATTTTTCGTGTAGCAAATGCTCTGATACAGGTTTTATAGAACTTGAGAACAAAACCGTAACCTGCGAGTGCTATAAAAAGCTTCTTTCTGACTGTGCGTGTGAGGAGCTTAACTCGATTTCTCCGCTGTCACTCTCGACTTTTGATTCTTTCAAGCTCGCTTTGTACAGCGATAAACCAGACGAGAGAGGTAATATCCCGTACGTAAGAATGCAGAAAATCTACGATTTCTGTCTGAAATACGCTACTGAGTTTACGCCTGAAGCAAAAGGCATATTGATGAAAGGCGAGACAGGTTTAGGTAAAACTCACCTC
>JAZSFG010000147.1:0-1872 GCA_045532065.1 Ruminococcus sp.
AATATTCTCCTTAATATTTTGTATAATTTACATAATAATATAAAAAAATAGTGCAATTTACAAATATGTGTGATATAATATGCTAGTTATATTATACACAAAATAAATTCTTTTTCAAACACCTATTTTAAAACAGGAGAAATTTTGTCGTGACGCTCAAAAACGCTTCTTGTAACAAGAAAAACTTCACACTGCGTGCGTTTCTTTTCGGATGCGCACTCGCAACGCTCGTAGTTCTTCCTGTTATTATTGCGTCTAAAGGGTATTTTCTCTACTACGGCGACTTTAATGTGCAGCAGATTCCGTTTTACACTTTAGTTCACGACGCGATTCTAAATGGCAACACCGCGTGGAGTCACACTACGGACTTGGGTGCGAATTTTGTAGGCAGTTACACGTTTTATAATTTAACGAGTCCGTTCTTTTTGCTCACGCTCCTTTTCCCTACAAAAGCTGTGCCGTATCTTTTCGGACCTCTGCTCATCTTAAAGCTCTCTCTGTCTTCTATGACAGCGTACATCTACTTAAGACGATACGTTAGTGACAAGAGATACGCTGTAATCGGCGGTTTGCTCTACGAATTCTCGGGCTTTTCGCTGTATAATATTTTCTTCTTCCATTTTCACGAAGCAATCATCGTGTTTCCGCTACTGCTCGCGTCTTTAGACGAGTTTATGCACACTAAACGCAAAGGCGTTGTATGTTTAGCGGTATTTACTGCGTGTTTTATCAACTACTACTTTTTCTTCGGTATGGTTGTTTTCACGGCTATTTACTATGTCATAAAACTCATCAGCAAAGCGTACAAATTCGAGATTAAGAGTTTTCTTATACTAGCTTTTGAGTGTGTGCTCGGCGTAGCTATGGCGTGTGTGGTGCTTTTACCGTCACTTTCTGCTATAACCGATAACAGTAGAGTCAGCGACTTTTTAGTCGGATATGACGCTCTGCTTTATGACACTCCGCAGAGATACCTGCATATTTTCGAGTCGATGTTCTTCCCTCCTGACATTCCGGCGAGGTCGAATTTCACACCTGACTCTAACTCACAGTGGGCATCAATTTCGCTGTGGTTACCGCTGTTTTCGATGACATTTGTTATAGGCTTTCTGCAGATGTACAAAAAATCGTGGCTCAAGCGCCTTGTTATCACTTTATTCATTATGGCAGGAGTTCCGATTTTAAACTCTGCGTTTATGGCTTTTAACGAGGGTTACTACGCACGATGGTTTTATATGCTGACGCTTATGATGATTCTGTGCACGGTTATTTCACTCGAAAATATCAGAAGCTACGACTTTAAACGCGCTTTCAAGTGGAGCACAACACTCACTTTAGTTATCGCTCTTTCAATCGGCTTGATGCTTAGAGAAAAATACAGGACAGATACTGAGCGTTTCTACGGCATCGGACTCGAAGACAATCCGCTGAGATTCTGGATTTACGTTGCTATTTCGATTTTATGTTTAGTTACTGTATTTTTAATCGTGAAATTCACAAAAAACAACAAAGAGCTTTTCATAAAAGTAACAGCTCTTGCACTTTGTGTAGTCACAGTAGGTTACAGCGAGTATATCCTCTTTATGGGTAAAAGCGAAGCCGACCAAAGCGACGAATTCACGATTAACTACGCGCTGAACTTCGGCGAGGATATAAAAATCGAGGATATAAAAGACGTAAGGTCTGACTTTTACTATACGATGGATAACATCGGAATGTACTGGCAGATACCGAATATTCAGGCGTTTCACAGCATTGTGCCTGCGTCGACGATGGATTTTTACAACACTTTAGGCTCTGTACGAGATGTAGCTCCCCATCCTGAAACTGACTACTACGGGGTACGAGGTCTGTTGTCCGTTAAATACCTTT
>JAZSFG010000047.1:0-8219 GCA_045532065.1 Ruminococcus sp.
CAGATTTCGATAACATTTTCGCCAAAAATGCAGTCACTCTTATCTTTACGCATAGCTTTTATTTCGTCTAAATCAGGAATCTGTGTCGATACACCTGTGATAGACTTTGTGAAGTCGTAGCCCTCTTCAAAAAGCGCATCAATGCTGTCTATTTTCTCTTCAATGCCCATAAACACGTCGAGTAAAATAGCTTTGTGGCCGTTTTGTCTTAAAGCGTTGTAAACCTTTGAGCCTGATGTGATAGATACATCACGCTCTGTGCTCAGTCCTCCTGCGAGTACAACAATTTTCATATATATTACCTCTTATTCTCCGATGATTTTGATGAGAGCGTGCTTGTTTCTCTTGCCGTCGAGCTCATAGTAAAAAATCTGCTCCCAAGTGCCGAAGTCGAGTCTGCCGTTTGTTATTGCACACACAACTTCACGCCCCATAATTGTGCGCTTTAAGTGTGCGTCGGCATTGTCCTCAAAACCGTTGTGAGCGTACTGGTTGTATGGCTTTTCGGGAGCGAGCTTCTCAAGCCAGCGTTCGTAGTCGCCGTGCAGACCGCCCTCGTCGTCGTTAATAAAAACAGAAGCGGTGATGTTCATCGCGTTAACGAGCACAAAACCTTCTTTGATACCGCTTTCGTTTATGGCGTTCTGTACATCGTGAGTGATGTTCACGATTTTTCGACGCTGAGGTATGTTAAACCACAGCTCTTTTCTAAAACTTTTCATATTTACCTCTTAAAACATAAAGGAGTCAAATCCCCAGTATTCCACTTCTTCGAATTTAACGTAAACTCTGTTCCCTGAAATGCCGAGCTCTTCTTGTGCTAATTCGCATAGAGCTTTAGTGAGCTTTTCGTAGTTTTCTTTGCTTGATTTGCCTAAGAGTTTTACTTCGAAGTACGCGCTGTCTGCGTCGTTATTGCCCTTGAAATACAACTTGCAGTCGTCCTGAATTTGTACCATAAGGTAGGCTTCGCTTTTGCCTATAAGCGTGATAGCTTCGCCTAAGCGCTTTTTGATAACTTCTTCTTTTGGTGCGTCTATTTTTGTAGAAAATCTTGCATCGATAAATGGCATATTTATCCCTCCATAACATATATGGTTTTATTATAATACCATATGCAGATTTTATCAAGCAAAAAAGAACTGCCGACTAAAACAAGTCGACAGTTATGTTTACATTTATTTTGCTATTATCCTATTGGAAGCGGCTTGTACATAAACGGAAGTTCGGTTTGAGCTTTGTTGCCTGCGCTGTCTGTAACAACAACGTGTAGGATGTACTGTGTGCCGAAATCAAATTCATCGTAAGGTGTAGAGATGCGGTTTTCAGTAGTGTTGAGCTTCTGCTTTATTAGTACAGGTTTATCACTGCCTTTTGGGTATCTCTCGTAGATACTGAAGTCGTATGTGCACTCGCCCACAGCGTTTACGACCTCAACCTCAAAAGTAGGTGAAACCGAGTGTGGTGGTCCGTATGTGATGTTTTTGATGTCGAGCTTTGTTTCTTCTGATTTTTCTACAACCTCGTAGGACATACTGTACGAGCCTGCGCTGACACCCCACTTATCTTCGAGGGAAACAGAAATTCTGTAGATGCCGGGTGTGTCAAAAACGTATGCGTATCTGCTACCTGAGTCATCCATTGGAGTAATACTCTCACCGTTGATGGTAAAGCGAGTTTTAGATGGCTTAGGGTATGCGTAGCCGTTTACTGTGAAAGTAATGACTGTGTTTGTTTCTGCCTTGCCTGAGATGTAGTCAGGAGTAATGCCAGTGAGTTCTTTGTCGTAGTGGTAGCTGTAGCCCGCAGGAAATTCGCTTATAATATGAGCGACATACTGTTGGATAATAGTAGCGTCCACTACTGAGATAGAAGCGTCACCGTCAACGTCAGCAGCCTCCATCCGGTACTCGTCTATGGTATAAAGCAGAGCAACAGCACGCTGAACATATGTGGCGTCTAAAATGCTGATTTTTGATTCAGCAAAAGGGTCGTTCATAGTGTCCCAGTATACATCACCGTAGCGGATAGGCGCTCTGGCAGCAGATGATGTGATACTGAAAATCGAGAGCGAAAGTAAAAGCACCATAAGTGCTGATAAAATTCTCACGTGTTTTTTCATAAAAAATCCTCCAAAATTTGCATTAATGTTATTGTACCATCGAGTAGATCTAAAATCAACGTAAAAAGAAATAATATAGCAGAAAAATCCTCTTTTTTCCTGTAAGTATATTATTTTTACTAACTTTGATGTATAATATATCCTGAATGAAAGTGTTTTTCATTGAGAATTCAATATATTATTTGGGAGGAATTTACAATGCCATTAGTAAATGCAAAAGAAATGCTCACAAAAGCAAAAGCAGGCCAGTACGCAGTTGGTCAGTTCAACATCAACAACCTTGAGTGGACAAAGGCTATTCTGCTCACAGCTCAGGAGAATAACTCTCCTGTAATCCTCGGTGTTTCTGAGGGTGCCGGTAAATATATGTGCGGTTACAAGACTATCGTTGGTATGGTTAACGGTATGCTCGAGGAATTAAATATCACAGTTCCTGTAGCTCTTCACCTTGACCACGGTTCATACGACGGTGCTAAGGCTTGTATCGAAGCTGGTTTTTCATCAGTAATGTTCGACGGCTCACACTACGCTATCGAAGAGAACATCGAGAAGACAAAAGAGCTCGTTGCTATCTGTGACGAATTAGGTCTTTCTCTCGAAGCTGAGGTTGGTTCAATCGGCGGCGAAGAAGACGGCGTTGTTGGCGCTGGTGAGTGCGCTGATCCTGACGAGTGCAAGATGATTGCTGATCTTGGCATCACAATGCTCGCTGCAGGTATCGGTAACATCCACGGCAAGTACCCAGAAAACTGGGCTGGCCTTTCATTCGATACACTTGACGCTATCCAGCAGAAGACTGGCGATATGCCACTCGTTCTTCACGGCGGTACAGGTATCCCTGCTGATATGATCAAGAAGGCTATCTCACTTGGCGTTTCTAAGATAAACGTTAACACAGAGTGCCAGCTCTCATTCGCTGAGGCTACAAGAAAGTACATCGAAGACGGCAAAGACCTTCAGGGTAAGGGCTTTGACCCAAGAAAGCTTCTCGCTCCTGGTTTTGAGGCTATCAAAGCTACAGTTAAAGAGAAGATGGAACTCTTCGGTTCAATCGATAAGGCATAATTAAGATTAAAGAGGGACGTGAAAACGCCCCTCTTAATTTTTTTATAAAAACTGTAGGTAACGGAGGAACGTGTGATGAAGATTCTTGTAACAGGTGGAACCACTTTTGTCAGCAAGTTTGTGGCTGAATACTTTGTGAAACGAGGCGACGAGGTTTTTGTTATTAACAGAAACACAAGAGCACAGGTGAGGGGAGTTCACCTTATCGAGTGTGACAGGACTGATTTAGCAGATAGATTAAAGAAACTGAAGTTCGATGCTGTACTTGATGTTTGCACCTATAACGAAGAACAAGTAAACCAACTGCTTAATGCTTTGGGAGAGTTTAAAGAATATGTTTTTATCAGCTCTAGTGCTGTTTACCCTCAGACAAACGAACAACCTTTTACGGAAAATCAACCATGTGGTAAAAACAGTATTTGGGGTGACTACGGCACTAATAAATTAAACGCTGAGAAGCTCTTGCAAAGCCGTGTTGAAAACGCATACATCTTGCGACCACCATATCTATACGGAGTTTATGAAAACTTATACAGAGAAGCTTTTGTGTTTGATTGTGCAGAGAATAGCCGACCTTTTTATATTCCGAGTAACGGAGAAATGAAATTGCAGTTTTTCAATGTTAGTGACTTATGTAGATTTATTGAGATATTGCTGTTGCATCAGCCAAAAGATAGAATCTATAATGTCGGCAACAAAGAGTCGGTGTCAATTAAAGAGTGGGTATCGCTTTGTTACAGAGCAGTTGGAAAAGAAGCCTTATTTGTTAATGTTGACAGTTGGATAAATCAGCGTGATTATTTCCCGTTTTATAATTACGAATACAAACTTGATGTATCTAAGCAAGAGCAATTGATGAAAGACACCAAACCGCTTTTTGATGGACTGAAAGAAGAGTATGAGTGGTATCGTGATAATAAAGACAGCATATACAATCGCAAGCCATACATTGAATTTATAGATAATAATTTGAAATGAGTTTATAAAACTGCTCGTGTGTTTGCACGGGCGGTTTATTACATATGTGAACTTTAATTTAACTTTTTTCTGTACACTTGAAAAACTCACTATATTGTGTAAAATACTATATTATAGATATTTAAAAACGAAAGGGTTTTATTTGTGAAAATTTTTGATAATGTAGCACAGACTATCGGCAACACTCCTGTTGTGCGTTTTTCTCGATATATGAAGGCGGTTTCTATTGAAAACGGCGAGCTTTTGTGTAAGCTTGAGTGCTTTAATCCTGGTGGTAGTACTAAAGACAGAGCCGCTCTCTCTATGATAAAAGACGCTGAAGAAAAAGGGCTGCTCAAAGAAGGTAGCGTTATCATTGAGCCGACTTCTGGAAATACAGGCATCGGCTTAGCCTCTGTCGCTGTACAAAAAGGATACAAGGTTGTACTTACTATGCCTGAAACTATGAGTATTGAGCGCAGAATGCTTCTTTCAGCCTACGGGGCAGAAATTGTGTTGACTCAAGGTACACTTGGTATGGACGGTGCTGTGAAAAAAGCACATGAGCTAAAAGAAAGTATTGAAGGTGCGGTTATTCTCGGTCAGTTCGAAAATGCGGCTAACCCACAGGCACACTATAACACCACAGGCCCTGAGATTTATGAGCAGTGTGACGGAAAAATTGATGCATTCGTAGCTACGGTCGGTACAGGCGGTACGATTTCGGGTGTCGGCAGATACTTAAAAGAGAAAAACAGTGATATTAAAATCATCGCAGTAGAGCCTGATGCTTCACCGCTTTTATCAAAAGGTGTCGCAGGCCCTCACAAAATTCAGGGCATCGGAGCAAACTTTGTACCACAGACTTTAGACGTAAAAATCTGCGACGAAATCATAACTGTAACTGATGAAGAAGCGTTCAACACTACAAAACTAATAGCGAAAACCGAGGGAATTCTCGTTGGTATTTCATCGGGTGCGTGCGTATGTGCGGCAACAAAGTATTTAAAGCGTGGTGGGGATATAAGCGTTGTTGCTTTGCTTACCGATACGGGTGAGAGGTATCTTAGTAGCCACGTGTTTGACTAAATGTGCAAAAAATAGTATAATGAAGTTCTATAAAAAATTACTGTAACAGGAGGTACACATGGCGCACCGTAAAGAAGATGAAAGAATCCGTTCTTTAGCTAAAGTTTGTGAGGCTAACGGTTCTATTGATAAAGATTTATATACTAAATTTGACGTAAAACGCGGTCTGCGTGACTTAAACGGCGCAGGTGTTCTGACAGGTCTTACTGACATTTCGGAAATCCGCCAGAATAAGATTGTTGACGGCAAGGTTGTACCGACCGACGGCAAGCTATTTTACCGCGGTATCAACGTCGAGGATATTATCAAGGGCTGTAATGCTGACGGAAGATTTGGCTTCGAAGAGACCATTTATCTGCTTCTTTTCTCTAAACTTCCTAACGAGCAGGAGTACAACGACTTCGTAAAACTCCTCTCTGATTGCCGAGAGCTTCCGAAGCACTTTGTGCGTGATGTTATTATGAAAGCAAGTAGCAAGGATATGATGAACTCTCTTGCTCGTTCTGTACTGACATTAGCGTCGTACGATAATAACGCTAACGACACTTCTATCGAGAATGTACTGCGTCAGTGCTTACAGATTATCTCTGTATTCCCTTTGCTTTCTGTGTACAGCTACCACGCGTACAATCACTATAACAAGGGTGCAAGTATGTACATCCACCACCCTGACAAGAATATCTCGACCGCTGAACTGTTGCTAAAGACCTTGCGTCCTGACCAGCAGTACACCGAGCTTGAGGCTAGAGTTTTAGATATGTCGCTTATACTCCACGCTGAGCACGGTGGCGGTAACAACTCGACCTTCACAACCTGTGTTGTAACAAGCTCTGGTACCGATACATACTCGGCTATTGCTGCGGCTCTGTGCTCCTTAAAGGGACCGAAACACGGCGGTGCTAACAAGAAAGTTATGGGTATGATGGCGGACATCAAGAAGAACGTAAAAGACTGGAAGGATGACGATGAAATCAGAGAATATCTGACAAAAATCGTCGACAAGGAAGCTTACGACAAAGCAGGACTTATCTACGGTATCGGTCACGCTGTTTACTCGATTTCCGACCCGCGTGCTCGTGTGTTCAAAGGCTTTGTAGAACAGCTCGCGAAAGAAAAAGGCAAGATGAAGGAGTATAATCTATACTCACGTATCGAACAGCTCGCTCCTGAAGTTATCGCACAAAAGCGCAAGATGTACAAAGGCGTTTCTGCGAATGTCGACTTCTACTCGGGCTTTGTGTACAAGATTTTAGGCTTACCGCCTGAGCTTTACACTCCGATTTTCGCTGTTGCGAGAATCGCAGGCTGGAGTGCTCACAGAATCGAAGAACTGATGAATGTTAGTAAAATCATCCCTCCTGCATATATGAGCATTAGTGAAGAAAAACCATACACAGATATGATTGATAGATAAGTAAAAGCCACAGTGTAGATGCTGTGGCTTTTTAAAAGGTATTATGAAGAAGATATTCAGTAACAAAATTATATGTCCGCTCACGGCTATACTGTGCACGCTTTTATGGGGTACTGCATATCCATTGATAAAGCTGGCGTACGCGGATATGAGCATAGAAAGTGTACCTGATAAAATCCTTTTTGCGGGACTGCGGTTTTTTATCGCAGGCGTGATGGTGCTTATTGTGTGCCCTTTTATGAAGAAAAACCCGTTTGATATCGAAAAAAACCGTGTGCCGAAGATTTTAGTCTACTCACTGCTTCTGACGGTTTTGCACTACACGTTTAACTACATCGGTGTTGCTAACGCTTCTGCGACAAAAACCTCGGTGTTATCGTCTTTTTCGGCTTTTTTAGGTGTTTTGCTTGCGCCGTTGTTTTTCAAAAGCGAGAAGCTGACGCTTAATAAAATAATCGGCTGTATTGTCGGTGCACTCGGTGTGATTATAGTAAATCTCTCGTTTTTGTCGGGGTCGTTTACGCTTTTGGGCGAGGGTTTTGTGCTTATTGCGACTATATGCTCTGCGGCAGGCTCGCTTTACGGAAAAGTTGCTGCGAAAGGTAAGATTTTCGAAGTAACCGCATGGCAGCTTTTTGTCGGCGGTATGATTATGTGTGTTGTCGCTTTGGTTTTCTCAGCATCTATTGGCTTTACGTTAAAGGGGGTTTTCGAGCTTTTGTTCTTAGCTTTTGTGTCAGCTGCATCGTTCTCGCTGTGGACGACTCTGCTTGTTTACAACGACGCAGGAAAGATTATGATATATAACCTTCTCATCCCTGTTTTCGGCTCGATGTGGTCGTTTATCATCTTAGGCGAGAGAGATATCTTAAGCCCACTTTATATCATCAGTTTGGTGCTAATCACCTTGGGAATAGTACTTGTAAATATGAAAAACAAGAAAGTAGTCGAAAAATAATCGGCTACTTTTTTATTTCTGCTAAAAAAATGCATTTACAAATCTATATATTATGATAAAATTAGTATATTAAGGTTTTTGAGGAAAGCTATATTGGGGTGAATAGTATGAGAATGACTAAAATTGTTTGTACGATGGGTCCTGCGTGTGATGATAAAGAGATACTCAAAAGAATGATTGATGCGGGTATGAATGTTGCTCGTTTTAATATGTCTCACGGCACTCACGAAGAACAGAAAGTTCGTTTTGATAGGCTTAAAGAAGCGATTAAAGAAAGCAAAAAGAACGTTTCCATCCTTTTAGATACAAAAGGTCCTGAAATCCGTATCGGTATGTTCCCTGACAAATCAGTCGATGTTGTTGAGGGTCAGGAGTTCAGACTTTACTCTAAGCCTGATATCGGTGACGAAAACGGTGTTTCGCTTTCGTACCCGAAGCTTGTTTCGATTTTTAAGAAGGACAAGAATTCGATAGGTCGTCAGATTCTTTTCGATGACGGAAAGATTATCGCACAGGTTATTTCTACTGAAGCTGACGCTATCGTGTGTAAGATTCTAAACAGCGGTAAGCTTTCTAACCGCAAGAGTATCAATATCCCTGGCTACAGCATTAAT
>JAZSFG010000098.1:0-9216 GCA_045532065.1 Ruminococcus sp.
CCGATTTTTTTAAGCGCTATAGACGCCGAGTGTGAATAAGCACGCACAAGTCCGCCTGCGCCAAGTAAAACTCCGCCAAAATATCGGGTCACAACAACACAAACATCGGTGACATTGTTTTTCTTCAGCACATCGAGTACAGGAATGCCTGCTGTGCCCTGTGGCTCGTTGTCGTCGCTATATCGCATAACTTGATTTTCTCTTAACACATAAGCGTAGACATTATGAGTAGCGTCCCAGTGCTTAGAGCGAATCTCAGCGATAAAATCGGTAGCTTCTTTTTCAGTTTCAACGTGTTTTATGTAGCCGATAAAGCGCGAGCGTTTCTCAACAAATTCGTCTTCATCATAACCCTTAACCGTAATATACGTCTGCACACTAAACTCCTAACTTTATAAAAGAACAGGCGGTACAAAAGTACCGCCTCAACAATTACATGATTATTTGCCTTCCATACCGAAACGCTTCTTAAATCTGTCAACACGTCCGCCGGTATCAACGAGCTTCTGCTTTCCTGTGAAGAATGGGTGGCAT
This sequence comes from Ruminococcus sp., assembly GCA_045532065.1. Taxonomy (GTDB): domain Bacteria; phylum Bacillota; class Clostridia; order Oscillospirales; family Acutalibacteraceae; genus Ruminococcoides. Next base: position 535 of record JAZSFG010000098.1, read on the forward strand.
TTAGAACAAATTTCAACACGAATATCCTTCTTTGTTGAACCTGTCTCGATTACATTACCGCATGCGCAAGTAATTGTTGTCTTCTCATAATTTGGATGGATACTTTCCTTCATTGATGTTCACCTCTTTCGCTGAAACCGTAATATAACAAATGGATTATACTATAAAAGTTTTTAAAATGCAAGTGTTTTTTTATTTTTTCTTACTGGATTCCTAAATATTGTACATATTCGTCAAGATTCATATCATAAGCACGCATTCTGTAGGCGTGCTCTTCTCCGACATAACGGAATAAATTAGGCGAAAAACCTATACCTCCGGTGTTTTCTTTGTCGGGATACCGCAAAACAAACCCGTAATCAACGCAGTTTTTAGAAAGCCAGCGGAATTCTGCTGTTTCTTTGAACTTTTTTCCTGAATTACTCGACAGTTCAACCACTAGACCAGTCTGCTGTTCAGACTCACCTGCATTCGGGGTTGTTTTCTTTACAGCAGCTTCAGCTTTAACGATTGAACACTTTTTCTTCTTTTTATAGCTGCTGACAGCTGAGTCGTATATCTCTTTTTGTTCTTCATAAGAAATATAACTGCTAATCAGTGTAACATCAAGCTCCTGTGCCTGTGCGTCAGTAAGCATTCTGTCGAGACTGTCTTTTATAAGATACGACACCTCAACCCCTTTGTATTTAACAAGCTCGGGTTTAAAAGAAGCGTCTACTGTGTTTGCAGAGCTGACAACTGTGAGCAGATACCTCTCCTCTTCCTCGGTAAACTCAGCAACACTGGCGAATAAGACAGGAGTGTCGTCGTCTTTAATCTCGACGAAATCAGACATAAACGACAGATAGCCGAAATACGCACCAATGACTAATACAGCAACCATAATAATAGGAAGCATAATCAACAGCACACGCTGGTACATAAACTTCTCGTCGCTTTTACGTCTTTCTTCTTCAAGGCGACCCCTTGACACTTTCACTTCAGATTTTCTTCTCAAGGAGCCACCTCCTGACTTTATAAGTATGTTAATTATTTAATGATTTTTGAATTAATTTCTTCTACAGCCTTTTCGATAAAACTTTCTAAACTCATCGCGCCAAGGTCGCCCTCTTTTCTGTCACGAACAGAAACTGTGTTGTTCTCGATGTCCTTATCGCCTACTAAAATCATATATGGCACCTTAGAAAGCTGTGCTTCACGGATCTTAAAGCCGATTTTTTCACTACGGTCGTCGATTTCAACACGCATACCCTTCTTCTCGAGTTCCTTCTTAACCTCGTAGATGTAATCAAGGTGACGGTCAGCGATCGGTAAAAGCTTAACCTGAACCGGAGCAAGCCACATTGGGAACGCACCGGCGTACTTCTCGATAAGGAGAGCGAGTGTACGCTCGTAACAACCGAGTGATGTTCTGTGGATGATGTATGGATTCTTCTTTACGCCGTCTTTATCGACATATTCCATACCGAACTTTTCAGCGAGCATCTGGTCAACCTGAATTGTGATAAGAGTGTCTTCCTTACCGTAAACATTCTTAATCTGAATATCGAGCTTAGGACCATAGAAAGCAGCCTCGCCAATACCGATTTTGTAAGGAATCTCGAGATTATCGAGAATCTTACCCATAATACCCTGAGCTTCTGCCCACTGTTCGTCTGTACCGATATACTTTTCTCTGTCAGACGGGTCCCACTGTGAGAAACGATAAGATACGTCCTCGTAAAGACCTAATGTTTTCAAGCAGTAGATAGCAAGCTCAAGACAGCCTTTGAACTCATCTTCTAACTGCTCAGGTGTACACATAAGGTGACCTTCAGAAATTGTGAACTGACGTACACGGATAAGGCCGTGCATCTCGCCACTTGCTTCGTTTCTGAAGAGTGTTGATGTCTCGTTAAGTCTCATAGGGAGGTCACGATATGAACGACCTCTGTTTAAATATGCCTGATACTGGAAAGGACAAGTCATTGGACGAAGAGCAAAAACTTCGTCGTCCTTTTCCTCGTCACCTAAAACGAACATACCATCTTTGTAGTGTCCCCAGTGACCAGAGAGTTTATACAAATCAGACTTAGCCATTAATGGTGTCTTTGTTAACTGCCAGCCGTGTGCCTGCTCGAGATCCTCAACAAATCTCTGTAAAAGCTGGATAATACGAGCACCCTTTGGAAGCATAATCGGTAAGCCCTGACCGATAAGCGGTGATGTTGTGAAGAGCTCGAGTTCACGACCGAGTTTGTTGTGGTCGCGTTTGAGAGCTTCTTCCTGCATAACGAGGTATTCTTCAAGCATTGACGCTTTAGGGAAAGAAATACCGTAAACACGGCAAAGCTGTGCATTCTTAGCGTCACCGCGCCAGTAAGCACCTGTGCAGTTTGTAAGCTTTATAGCCTTAACAGGAGCGACACTCATAAGGTGTGGACCCGCGCAAAGATCAGTAAACTCACCCTGCTTATAGAAGCTGATAGGCTCGCCTTTGTCAGCATGCTCAGACGCAAGCTCTACTTTATATGGCTCACCCATATCGTCAAGCATTTTAACAGCTTCTTCCGGTGAAAGCTCAAAGCGCTCGATTTCTAGACCTTCTTTTACGATAGCTTTCATCTCTTTTTCGATTTTTTCGATATCCTCAGTTGAGAATGGCTTTTCTACATCAAAATCGTAGTAGAAGCCGTCATCAATAGCAGGACCGATAGCAAACTTAGCATTTGGGAACACACGCTTTACAGCCTGTGCAAGTATATGTGATGTTGTATGCCAGAAAGCTTTCTTACCCTCTTCGTCGTCAAAAGTAAGAAGCTCGAGTTTGCAGTCTTTTGTTAGTGGTGTACGCAAGTCACACAATACACCATCGATTTTAGCGGCACAAACAGACTTATAAAGACCTGCACCGATAGACTTTGCGATTTCAGCGGCAGTAATGTTATCGTCGTATTCTCTAACGACTCCGCCTTTTAATTCAACGTTTATCATAATTATCTCTCCTAATAAAAATGTACTAAATAAAAACGTCCTAATATTCCTTTACGGAATATTAGGACGACATAAACTTAGCCGTGGTTCCACCTAACTTCGGTAAATAACCCTCATAAGACCGATAACGGGGTCAACCGTCACGCCATTTCCTGCGCAATCTCAGAGGTGGTAGCATTTGCGCTGTGTTACCGCTCTCACAGCAAACAAGCGGCTCTCTGTAAACACGAAACAACAAAGCGTTGTCCTCATCAAAGATAAATATTATTTAATAATATATCACTAAAAAACCAAGGTGTCAATATTTTAGTCAAGTTTTGCTATAATACGCTGTACACAAGTAGCGTCTAGAATCGATACATTAGCATCAAAATTAGCATCAGAGAAAGCTAAGCTCTGATTACTAAGCGGTGTGATTCCTGCGACATATCGCTGGATAAGAGTTGCATCCATAACGGATACTTCATTATCCATATTAGAGTCGCCGACATTGTGCGAAAGCTTCACCTTACCCGACAATGCATTGTTAACGAAGCTATCATCTTTACAGATAACAGTTACATTATCACAAGACGCGAAGGTGTTCGCTGAAATACCGATTGTATCATTTGAAACGTTCACATACTGGAGTTTATTGCACTCAAAGAAAGCATCACTGTCGACAGCGTGTACATTACTAGACAAAAGAACAGCCTCGAGTGAATCACACTGTGCAAAAGCACCATAATCGATAAGAAGTGAATCACCATCAACAAAGGCAACAGAAAGTGCAGAACACTGAGCAAAAGAACCTTTACCGATTTTACTCAATGTGTTCGGTGTTTTTAAAATCTTAAGCGAGCTACACTGTGCAAACGCTTCGTCGTCTATCATAACAAGACCACCGCTGAATTTAACATCATTCAAAGCACTACAGCCCATAAACGCACGAGCGCCAATATCGAAAGCCGACGCTGGAATTTCTACACTCTTTATACTCTTGTTAGAGTAAAAAGCGTTAGGAGCAATACGCTTCACATTATTCGGGATTACAACTGCAGAGTTGCTACCTTTGTATGCAACTAAAACGCCATCGCCCAAAATCACAAAATCGTTCTGAGCGTTAAGCCAGGCTGTATCATAAAACGCATCAGGTCCTACAAAGGTAAGAGCATTTGTGACAACAATATCAGATAACGCGGTACAATCATAAAACGCACCTTCGCCAATATGAGTAACCGACTTACAATTCACAGAATTCAGAGACTTATTAGAAAGAAAAGCATATGCCGAAATAACAGAAACATTATCAGGAATAGTGACGTTACTGCTACTGCCGTTATAGTGCACAAGCGCACTACCAAGGGTTACAAACTCGTCAGTCGCTTCATTCACAAACGGAGTATCAACAAAAGCAAGTGCACCAACATAACGGACGTTGTCCGCATTTTCTACGTTCTTAAGCGACGTACAACCATAAAAAGCTTCGTCACCAATAGAATAAAGCTCGTTATTAAATTTTACAGATTCGATTTTCTTGTTATCCGCAAAAGCTCTGTAAGATATTACTCGCACTGACGACGGGATTGTGACATTTTTGTCTTCACCTACGTATTTCGTAAGCACACCATCCTCAACAACAAAGTCGGTATCTGCAGAAAAAGCGGTAATAACAGGCACCATACACACTAAAACGAGTACGACGCAAAAAACAGAAATAAGTTTTTTCATACTATATTCCTCAAAAAAGTTTTAAACATAAAATGGGCGGTAAGCCGCCCATTATGTTTTCTTACATTGAGTCTTCGCTGATTTCAAGAATTAGTCTGTCGATTCTATCCATTCTAGCGTCAACATCGTCATCCTGAACTTCTTCTTCAACATCATAAGTGCTGTCTGCTTTAGTGATAAACATATCGGCAGTTTCGCTCTCGTATACACGTTCTTGCGCCTCTTCGTCATCGCCGACAGGAAGCACAAAGTCGTCCTCTGTAGGTACAGCACCATAGATAAAGTCGCTTGTATCAACATCTTTCATATAATCTTCATTCTCATTATTCACAGAAGCCTGAGCAACCTCTAAAAAGACTTCATCATCGATAGCGAGATGGTCGCTGTTATAGCCCTCTGCCGGAGTTTCATTTACTATTTCGTCAGGCTTATTACCACTTGTAACGGAATTAGCAATTGCATTTACAATATCGGCATCAGGGTCGTACGCATCATCGTACTCTTCAACCGCTTCTTCCTGATCTTCTATAAGCTCAATTTCATCATTTTTCTTAACAAAAACGCCCATCTCAATAACAAAAGCTAAGATATAAAGAGCTAAAACAGTTAACTCTATAGTCTCTAGATTAGAGAAGAGAGAAATATCTCCAGCCTTTAAGACAAAGGTGTTTGTGAGCGCGTGAACCCCGTAAGCCAAAAGGATAGTCACAGCAGGCAAACCGAAAATAAACGCTGAGCGTACGGGACTCTTTCCTTTCATAAGAGCTATAATCATCGCATAATTAAACAGGAATAATGTAGCAAAAATATAGCAAACAAGAATAGTAATATCGCTTACTGAGATAGAAACTGTAGTAAAATCGAGAAAACTCGCAACGAGTCTAAAAGCACTCCAAATCGTAGGGATCAGATAAAATACAGCTAAGCCCTTTACTCCACCATTGCCGACAAAGTGGTTAAGTGCAAGTACTACAAACACAATAGCACATAAAATTGTAAGTATAATGTCTGCTACATCAACAAACGCGTACTGTGCGTTACGGATAATTAAGAAAGCTTTGTTTGCACCGTCACTCGCAAGTGACACAGCGAGCAGAAGCCCGAAAATACCACAAACAAAGTTCTTTCGGATGATGTAAACAGGAGCTGTCTTCTTGTCAACTAAACAGAATACAACTGCAAAAAGCAACGCTAAAACAGCACAAGCAATCGCAAGATATGACAGCATAAGGTCGTCGAAAATAAAAAACATTCCGTTTGTGTCCATAAAGAACAGTCGGATAATCTCAATCGCAATCGCTGCTAATGAAAAAGGCGCGAACGCAATAAAAGATAATTTAGAAGTCATAATGTTTCTCCTTTAATAGTCACATTAGTCCATATTAACTATTTTTATACACATACATTTTATCTTACATACATATAGTAGTCAAGTTAATTTATTGTAAACATTGTTCTAAAAAAGCATAACAACTTGTCAAAAAACAGAAAAAGGCGTCAAAAGACGCCTTTTAATCTTATTTATATTTTCTGTTATTCTGTGCCGCTTTTTTCTTCTTAGAATATGACGACGAAACGCTGACATAAACAACGAAGAGTACGATTACGACAAACACAGCTAAAAGGAACCAAACAGAAGTCAGTACACTTTTTACAAGTTCAGTAACATAAAGAATAAAGCTGACTCTTACATCATCCTGAGATACGAGGTTAATCTGAGTAAATGCTTCACCTTTATAGTACACTGTAGCTGTTGTGACTACCTCACCTTTCTGTATCGGAGCACTTACAGGCTCGTCGGTGTCGGACGCTATAATAACATCAGATTCCTTATAATCATTAGGCAGAATAACGTTAAGGTCTGTTTCAGGCACTAATAGAATAGTATCTGTATCCCACGCGTGCTCAACCTTCTGCTCACAAATCGGTGTATCCTTAGTAACCAACGTCACAAACTGGAGATTCAGAAAAGCCCAGCGGTACATATTCGCAGATTCAATCATACAGTACTGCTCGGTGACATCATTCTCATAATTGTACGGAGCCTGCATACAAACAAGCAGGTAAGCGTAGCCGTCGTACATAGCAGTACTTACTAAACATCTGCCGCCCTGATCGGTTGTACCGTTTTTAACGCCTGTAGCGTAGGTATAAAAATACTCGCCACCACGACCTGCGTCAATCATATAGTTTGTAGTGGTAATCGGATACTCGTCACCCTCAAGATAGTATGTTGAGGTGCCACAGATTTTCGAGAACATCGGTAGTCCCATCGCGTACTTCGTAATGATGTACATATCTCGTGCTGTTGTATAATGGTCAGGATTAAACACACCTGTCGGATTTGTAAAATGAGTGCCTTTGCAACCGAGTTCTGTAGCTTTTTCGTTCATCATATCTACAAAGCTTTTACCGGTCTGTTCGGTGATATAATCAGCAAGCACTGTCGCTGAATCGTGTCCGATAGGCACCATAAGTGCGTACAAAAGGTCGGTAACAGTAAGGCTCTTGCCTACATGCCACTCAAGACCCGAAGTAGCAATTCCGTTGTGTTCAAGAGAAGTGATAATCGATTCTTTTATCTTGATTCGAGTGTTATCGTAATCCTCAAAATACTCGCACGCGATGATGTAGGTCATAATCTTTGTGAGCGATGCAGGATAACGCTTGCTGTCAGCATCTTTCTCAAAAACTACCATATCTGAGTCGAGATTAACCATAAGCATAGACTCAGAATAAGTCTCTACATCACAGTTAAAGCTGATTGCCGATGAGATAATCGAAGAAAACATCGACACAAGCAAAAGTGTCACTATAAAAATACAGATAAATCTCTTCATAATTACTGCTCCGTTTGTGTCTTTGCGGTTTTTTCAGTCGTTTTTTCGGTTTCAGCTATTGATTCTTCTACTGTTTCATCAGCTTTTTCAGGAACCAATGTAGCGTCAGCCATAGATGCTAAGAAACTGCGAATATCACCAAGCATACTAACTCCCTCAGAAGTACTGGAAATAAGGTTAATTTCATCAAAATATTTATCGTTGTAATAAAGCTCGGCAATACCGATATTCTGTCCCTTAAAAACAGGTAAACTGACAGAAAAATCTCCCTCAACTTTATACGTCAATAACTCGGGGTTGTAATCACCAGGAACTGTACGAATAATATCCTTATCGGTTGTGAGGTTTACAGATGACTTACCCCATTCAGTAGTAATATCTACAGTTTCCAGAATCTTAGATTGAGATACAATCTGTTTATTTCCAAGGTAAAGATATGCCCAGGATAAAAGTTGTTTAACTTCGGTAAAAGCATTATGCTCACTAGAAACCTGAGCACCCATAACAATACAAATGTATCGTACGTCGCTGTATTCAGATACAGCAACGACATTACCTCGTGCGACATCATCTGCACCGTAAACACCGTTTTTAATGTGTTTAAAATAGTATGGGCTGTTACCCCTTAGCAATGAGTTAGTAGTAACAATCCCGTTCTTACTATTCTTTTTACTTTTATCGTACACGCTAGGGAGATACGAAGTAGCACCAGAGATTTCCTTATAGTCCGGAGTATCAAGAGCACATTTTACGATTTTGTACATATCTTTGCACGATGCATACTGAGTAGGTTCCTTTATTATTGAAGGCGAAACAAAAACAGTTTTTTCACAACCTAATGAGAGTGCTTTTTTGTTCATAAGTTTAACGAACTCATCAACTTTACCGCCACAAACATAGTCAGCAATAACAAAAGCTGCATCTTTGCTATCGGCGAGAAGAATATAGTGGAACAAATCGTTCATCGTAAGGGTTTTGCCTGAAAATTTATCAAGAGAATTGTCAGGCTCTTCGATAACATCAAGCACCTCAGGCTTAATCTCAACTTTTTCATCTAAACTCGCAACACTGCTACGCGCAACAATGTATGTCATAATATGTGTCAAATATGATAAATAGCGTATACCGTCGGAGTTTTTCTCATATACAAAAGTTTCCG
>JAZSFG010000104.1:0-15299 GCA_045532065.1 Ruminococcus sp.
GACATGGCTACGATCCGACTTTGAGCTATAATTATTAGTATAAATTTTTCAGTATTATTACTGTTTATGTAAGGAGATATTTTTATGAGTAGAGTTTACAATTTTTCAGCAGGTCCATCTATGCTTCCTGAAGCAGTTCTCAAAAGAGCTGCTGACGAGATGCTCGATTACCAGGGCAGTGGTCAGTCAGTTATGGAGATGTCACACAGAAGCAAGGTGTATGATTCAATCATCAAAGAGGCTGAGGCGCTTTTACGCGAGGTTATGAACATTCCTGATAACTATAAAGTACTCTTCCTTCAGGGTGGCGCTTCTTCTCAGTTCGCTATGGTTCCACTTAACCTCTTTTCTAAGAGCAAGAAGGCTGACTACGTAATCACAGGTCAGTGGGCTAAGAAAGCTTACCAGGAAGCTAAGAAGTACGGCGAAGCTAAGGCTATCGCTTCTTCTGAAGATAAGACATATTCTTACATTCCAAAGCTTAATAAAGCAGATTTCACTCCTGATGCAGATTACTTCTACATCTGTGTAAATAACACAATCTACGGTACACTTTACCACGAGCTTCCAGATACAGGCAATGTTCCACTCGTTGGTGACATTTCATCATGCGTGCTTTCAGAGCCAATCGACGTTTCAAAGTTCGGTATCTTACTCGCTGGTGCTCAGAAGAACATGGGTCCTGCTGGTGTTACAATCGCTATCGTTAGAGAAGACCTCATCGGTAACGCTATGGACATTACTCCAACAATGTTTAACTACAAGACTCACGCTGATAACGATTCTATGTTCAACACACCACCATGTTACTCAATCTACATGGTTAAGCTCGTACTCGAGTGGGTTAAGAACGAGATCGGCGGTCTTGAGAAGATGAAGGAATTAAACGAGAAGAAAGCTAAGCTTCTCTACGATTTCCTCGACAACTCAAAGCTCTTCAAGGGTACAGTAGTTCCTGAGGATCGTTCACTCATGAACGTACCATTTATCACAGGCAACGACGAGCTTGACGCTAAGTTTGTAAAAGAATCTACAGCTGCAGGCTTTGTTAACCTCAAGGGGCACCGCTCAGTTGGTGGTATGCGTGCTTCTATCTACAATGCTATGCCTTATGAGGGCGTTGAGAAGCTCGTAGAGTTCATGAAGAAATTCGAAGAAGAAAACGCATAATCATTACATAAACAGATTTTAAGTAAAGAAGGTTTTTACGATGTATAATATTCTTAAACTCAACAAAATCGCTGAAATCGGCACAAGCCGTCTTGGCGACAACTATAACTGTGTAGACGAATGTGCTACACCTGATGCTGTGCTCGTTCGTTCAGCATCTATGCATGACATGGAAATGCCTGAGAGCTTACTCGCAATCGCTAGAGCTGGCGCAGGCGTAAACAACATCCCACTTGATGTTTGCACTCAAAAGGGTATCTGTGTATTCAATACTCCTGGTGCTAACGCTAATGCTGTTATGGAGCTTGTTATCGCTGGTCTCTTCATGGGCTCACGTAAGCTCGTTGAGGGTATCGAGTGGAACAAGACTTTAAAGGGCAACGGCGACCAGGTATTAAAGATGGTTGAAAAAGGCAAGAGCCAGTTTGCTGGTCCTGAAATCAAGGGCAAGACAATCGGTGTTGTTGGTTTAGGTGCTATCGGTATTTTAGTTGCTAACGCTGCAAGAGCACTTCACATGAACGTTATCGGTTACGACCCATACCTCTCAGTTGAAGCTGCTTTAAAGCTTTCACGTCATGTACATACTGTAACATCTCTCGATGAGATTTACGCTCAGTGTGATTACATTACACTTCACGTTCCACTTGTTGGCGATACAAAGGGTATGATCAACGAGACTTCAATTGCTAAGATGAAGGATGGCGTTAGAATCTTAAACTTCGCAAGAGACGGTTTAGTAGTATCAACAGATATCATCAAGGGATTAGAGAGCGGCAAAATCGGCGCTTATGTAACTGACTTTGCTACTGACGATCTCCTCGGTGTTGACGGTGTTGTTGCTATGCCACACTTAGGTGCTTCAACTCCTGAATCTGAAGATAACTGCGCTATTATGGCTGCTGACGAAGTTAAGCAGTACCTTGAGCTCGGTAACGTTAAGAACTCTGTAAACTTCCCTAACGTTTCTATGCCAAGAAGTGGCGACACACGTTTTTGTGTATTCCACCAGAACGCTCCAAAGGTTATCGCAAAGCTGTTAGAAGCAATCGGTGGTAACGTAGAGAATATGGAGAACAAGAGCCGCGGTGACTTTGCTTACACAATCATCGATGTTACTGCTCCGAACGCTGATGCTCAGGCTCAGATCGAAGCTGTTGACGGTATCATCAGACTCAGAGTACTCTAATCTGGACTTTAAGACCGCGGTGTAGCACTGCGGTCTTTTTTTGTTAATTCTAATTTTTTCGGAGGAAAATAATGGAACAGGTAAATGGTAAAAAGATTGGTAGAATTGTTGCTATAGTTTTAGCCGCTTTAATAGTTGTTTTTGTTGTTGCAAACTGCCTTGTAGTGGTTGATGCAGGTCACACAGGTGTTATTGTTACTCTCGGTAAGGTTAACGAAGGCGTCCTTACTGAGGGCTTACACGTAAAAGCACCTTTCGTACAGAAGGTTGTTAAAATCGACAACCGTATTGTAAAACTCGAGGTTGATACAGAAGCGTTTTCAAAAGACTTGCAGACAGTTTCTACTACACTCGCTATCAACTATCGTGTTGACTCAGCTAAATCATACAGCCTTTACAAGAACATCGGTGCAAGCTATGAGGAAGTTTTAGTTACTCCTGCTGTGAATGAAGTGCTCAAAGCTATTACAGCAAAGTACACAGCTGAAGAGAGCGTTACTAACCGTTCGCTCATTTCTGACGGTCTTGTTGAGGGGCTCAACGATAAGCTCAACGCTAGCGGACTTTATGTAACAGACGTAAACATCATCAACTTCGATTTCTCTGAAGCATTCATTAATGCTATCGAAGAGAAACAGGTGGCTCAGCAGAAACTTTTAAAGGCTGAAACAGAGAAACAGACAGCAATCACAAACGCAGAGGCAGAAGCAGAAGCTACAATGATTAAGGCAAAAGCCGAAGCAGAAGCTAACAACAAAATCAAAGCATCACTCAACGAAAACGTTCTCACATCAAAGTTCTACGAAAAGTGGAACGGTGAGCTCCCACAGGCTATGGGTAGCGATACAGTTATTACCGATATTTCAGGTAACGAATGATAATTAAATGTATAAGACCGCAGAAACGCTTGTTCCTGCGGTCTTTTTGTGGGACGTCGAGGACCCCGTCCCCTCCAATCCTGTACCAATGTCGAATAGAACCCGTAGGGGCGGGCGTCCCCGACCGCCCTTTAAATCAAAGTCGTTATCCAATAAATAACTCCATAGATAACACTCGCCACTGTACCGTACACGATTACAGGTCCCGCAATCGTGAACATCATCGCACCAACACCTAAGATGAAACCCTCTGCTTGTGGTCAAGTAGGACCAAATATTTACATTAAAATGGCAGTGTGGTATAATAAAATAAAGTGAGGTGAGTGCGATGTATATGTTTCCGTTATTTTTAATCATTGTGCTTATTATGGCAAGAACCAATTCTACTTATCATCCTCATTTGCTATTCAAGCGATATGTTATCATCAAAAACAAAACCGTTTCCAAACTGCTGATTGGGCAATCTGATCCCATAAATAGCCGCACAAAGAATGCCAAAACAAATAGGAATAAACTTACGTACTTTGGAATCATTTTTTATGGGCTGTTTCTTTTGTTATGTGGTTTTTCGGTCGTTATGACATTGCTTCCAGATTTTCCGTGCGAGAGTTTTGTTTTTGATTCAAGATATATGTTTTTAGCTAGTGATACTCTTAATCAAAAACTACCACTTGCTTTTGCCTTTGCTCTTTTGTTTGTCGAAACTGCGGTTCATTTCATAAACACATCTAAATACGCAATTGAAAAAACTACTGCAAAAAAGTTCACAAGTGTTATGTATTACTTTTTCTCAATATTATTTTCTGCTGGTGCTATCGGTAGTTTATGGTTAGTAATTACAACTATCATTGAAGCAATATAAAAAGCTTGACCAAATGGTCAAGCCTTTTGCGTTAGGACAGGGTTGTTATCCAATAAATAACTCCATAGATAACACTCGCCACAGTACCATACACAATGACTGGTCCTGCAATCGTGAACATCATCGCACCCACACCTAAGATAAAGCCCTCGCTTTTGAACTCGATCGCAGGAGATGCCACCGAGTTTGCAAATCCCGTGATTGGAACGAGTGTGCCTGCACCTGCGTGTTTTGCGATTTTCTCGTAGAGATGAAACGCTGTCAGCAAAACACCTACTAAAACAAGGGTGATTGATGTGAGTGTTTGTGCGTCTGTTTTCTCGATTTTCAGACTCATATATACGTCGGTCAGAACCTGACCTATAGTGCATATAGCCCCTCCGAATAAAAACGCTTTTACGCAGTTTTTGAGGATGGGGCTGTTTTTTGTTTGTTTTTCTACCATTTTGCTGTATTTTTGTTTGTCTGTCATAATTATCACCACGGCTATTTTTCCCGTTTTTTACGAAATTATTTGTTACAAAACTGTTCTTGCAAATAAGTTTACAAAAAGTTATAATATATAATGTAAAAATATATTATAATAGGATAGAAGCGTTTGCAGGTAAATTATGGCTGAACATTATCTTGATAACAGTGCCACCACCGTGACCTCTGATGCGGCTGCGAAAAAGGCTCTGTTTATGATGACAAATGAATACGGAAACCCGTCAAGCTTACATAAAAAAGGACTTTCTGCTGAGCTTGAAATAGAGAATGCTCGTGAAATTATTGCTAGCTCACTTTCGGTTGAGAGTTCGGATGTTTATTTCACAAGCGGTTCGACCGAGTCAAACAACACTGTTATTTTCGGTGTAGCTGAAGCTAAGAAGAGAGTTGGCAAGAAGATTGTTACTACAGCTATAGAGCACAGCTCTACTATGGAAGTGTGCAAAAAGCTCGAAAACGACGGCTATGATGTTACATATATAACTCCTGATGAGAATGGGGAGATTTCACCTTTTGCTTTTTATGAAGCGGTTGACGATGACACAGTGCTTGTGTGTGCGATGGCTGTTAACAACGAGACTGGCTATGTTCTCGATATCGAGCGAATCGCTAAAATGGTAAAGCGTAAGAATCCTGATTTGCATTTTCACTGTGACGCTGTACAAGCATACGGCAAAATGGCGTTAAAGCCGAAAAAATGGGGAGTAGACTCGATGTGCGTCAGCTCTCACAAGGTCCACGGACCTAAAGGCGTCGGCGCTTTGTATATAAAAAAAGGCGCAAGAGTACTTCCGCTTCTTTACGGGGGAGAACAGCAGAAAAAGGTGCGTCCGGGTACTGAGTGTGCACCGCTTATCGCTTCTTTTGCGGTCGCTGTTTCTGAATTTGATATAGCTAAAAACGCTGAATATGTCAGAAATCTTAAAGACTATATGTTAAGTGAACTCGAGAAAATCGAGTGCGTTACCATAAATTCAAGAAGTGACGCAATACAGTATGTGCTGAACATTTCGGTTAAAGGCATAAAAAGTGAGACAATGCTTCACCACCTCGAGAACGATGGTGTTTACGTCTCAAGCTCGAGTGCATGTGCAAAAGGCAAGAGAAGTTACGTGCTGAAAGCTCTTAACTTACATGATGACTTGATTGATTCGTCGCTTCGTGTGAGTTTTTCGAAATATAATGTAAAAGAAGATGTCGACGCGTTTATTGAGTCGTTAAAGAACGGAATCGACACTTTAGCTAAAGTGAAGTAAAGGATAGATTATGAGAGAGATTATACTTATTAAAGTTGGCGAAATCGCCTTAAAAGGACTTAACCGTCGTAATTTCGAGGATGTGCTGATTAAAAACATCAAGCACAGAATCCATGATTTAGGAAAATTCAATGTTTCTGTTGCGCAGTCTACTATCTACATCGAGCCGGTTTCTCCTGATATCGATTTAGACGATGTGTGCGAGCGTGTGTCACAGGTCTTCGGTATTGTTGCATTCTCCCGTGCACTCGTGTGCGAAAAGAATATGGACGATATTTTAGAAAAAGCGCCTGAATATGTTTATGATGAGCTTATGTGTGCAAAAACCTTCAAAGTTGAGTCAAAACGCTCAGATAAGAAATTCCCACTGAAGTCTCCTGAGATTTCTGCGACTGTCGGTGGAAAGCTGTTAGAGCATTTTCCACACCTTAAGGTTGACGTTAAGAATCCTGAAATCACCGTTACTGTCGAGGTGCGCGATTTCGGAGCTTATATCAGATGTAAGACCTTACGCGGTCAGGGCGGTATCCCTGTCGGCACAGGCGGTAACGCAGCTATTCTTATCTCAGGCGGTATTGACTCTCCTGTTGCGGCATATATGATGTCAAAACGCGGTATCAGACTAACGGCGATTCACTTTGCTTCACCTCCGTACACCAGCGAGAGAGCACACTTAAAGGTTGAAAAACTGCTTAAAATCGTCAGCCGTTATTCAGGCTCGATTAATATGTACACAGTACCTTTTACTAAAATTCAGGAAGCTATTAAGGACAACTGCCCACAAGAGCTTTTCACAATTATTATGCGTCGACTTATGATGCAGATTTCCGAGATTATCGCGAAAGAACACGATTGCACAGCGCTGATTACTGGCGAGAGCTTAGGTCAGGTTGCTAGCCAGACTATCCACGCGATGTCGTGTACTGATGAAGCTACATCGATGCTTGTGTTCAGACCGCTTATTGGTATGGACAAAGAGGAAATTATCACTATTTCGCGTAAAATCGGTACTTTCGAGACTTCTATCGAACCGTATGAAGACTGCTGTACAGTATTTACTCCGAAGCACCCTCGTACTCGTCCTGTGCTGAAATTCGTTAAGCAGGCTGAAGAAGAGGCGAAGCTTTACGATATGATTGAAGAAGCCGTACAGAACGTAAAACTCACTATAATTAACCCGTAAATACACTACACTTATTTTAAAAAGGAAGTGGAGATTATGTTTAACTGCGAACTTTACTCTGTGCTTAAAAACGAGCAGGACGTTAACGCTTTTAATGCAAAGCTCGACGATATTGCAGATGACCTTTACAAACGTGGTATAAGAGTTACTTTTAATACAGAAATAAGCCCTGACCAGAAAGCTTTTACCAAGGCGCTTACTGAGGGCGAGGAAAACGAAAACGCACCTGATTACTTCATTTTCCTCAATGCACTTGATTCTCAGGATCCGAGTAGTTTTAAATCGCTTTTTTATACATTTATCAGAGAAAATGAAAAGCTCATTACGCCTTCAGAGGAACACAAGGGCAAAGTAGCTAAAATCAAGATTTCTTCTTTAGGCGATCTAGGTAATGGTTATCCTGGCTATTGCTTTAAGATTTTTAATAAATACTATGTTGCGTTGCCACAGGCTAGTCTTACTGAAACTGAAATCAGCTTTCTTCTAAAAGTAGCACTTGATAAAGCTACAGAGATTTTCGAGAAAAACGACGAAGAAATCCCTGATGGTGTTACTTTTATCGATGCTCCTGTTAAGAAAAAGGAAGGATTTATCGCAAGTTTTATACCGCACAAAACTGACTCCAAAAATACGAAAACAAGAAAGTGGATTGTGCTTTTTGCGATTCTCGCGTTCATTATTGCGGGTGGATGGCTTGTCAAAGAATATGTAATCGACCCGTACCTTAACTCTCAGATCACATCGGAGATTTACGATATAGCGTACAACGAAGAAACCGATGAAGATGAAGAGGATAAAGGACCTGCTCAGAACTGGGAGAAGTTAAAGAAAGTTAATAAAGAAATCGTCGGTTGGATTACAATCGATAAAACTAAGATTGACTACCCTGTACTTGAACACAAAGGCGACAATGCAAGTTCACAGTACTACTTAAATCATACATACAAGAAAACATACTCACAGTTTGGTAGTATCTTCGTTGACTATAGATGTACTGATTCTGTAAAGTCGAAGAACCTGATTTTACACGGACACCATATGCCTGACGGTTCGATGTTCTCAAACCTTATGGGCTACGGCGGTCTGACAGGTGACCTCAACTTCTACAAAAAGCATCCTGTTATTGAGTTTAATACCCCTGAAGAGGACGCTACATACAAGATTATTTCAGTATTTAAGACAAGCACATATTACGCTCACGGCGAGTTCTTTAATTATATGCAGGCGGAGTTTTTGTCTGATGCTGAGTTTATGAACTTTGTGTATAATTGTCGTATCCGTTCACTTATCGATTGCCCTGTTGTGGTCAACGAGGACGATACCCTTCTGACACTCTCAACCTGTAGTTATGAGTTCTCCGGTTTCAGAACTGTTGTAGTAGCCAGAAAGGTCAGAGAGGGCGAGTCAACAAAAGTTGATACTAGTCTTGCAAAGATTAACAAAACACCGCTGTTCCCAGACGTTTACTACCAGAGTCGTGGTGGTCAGCGCCCTGATGTGTCAACATTCAAGAAAGCGAATGCGAAAGGACTTATCGACTGGTACGATGGCAAAGGCAATCTCGAGGGTAGCGAGGTGCTTACAGCAACGGTTGAATCTAACCCTACAGAGCCACCAACAAACTCAAATGGTCGCCCTGTATCCAGTAACACAGTTACAAATTACTACGAAGTTAAGTTCGTTAACTGGGACGGCACAGAGTATTATTCTGTATCTGTTCGTGAGGGTGACAAGGTAACTCCTCCGTCAGGTACACCGAAGCTCCCGAAAGACGAATACTACGATTATAAATTCACAGGATGGGATACAGACAATGTTAACCTTAACAATGTTAAGTACAGTATGACCATCTATCCGAAATATACAGCAACTCTGAAGAAGTAAGAGGAATAGTATGAAATACGATATTCTGTTTTATAAATCCCGAAAAACTTCATACTGCGAAAAAGCGTTAAAGCGTAAACTGAGCGAAATTTCAATGACAAACAACAGAATCATAGCACAGGTTACTCCAATGAATCTCGGCGAGACTCTGTGTGAGAGCTTAACTTTGTGTAACCTCGTTGTTATTGTTGGTGGTTTTTCGAAAAATGACGATGAGAATCTGCTTACAGTTCTTTCTCGAGCACTTTCGAGTGCAGGACTTACGCTTAACAATATTCGTAAGTTAAAAGGAGCTTTTGTCGACGGATATATAATAAAGTATAATAAACAGATGATTTTAGCTCTGCCTGACAATCCTTCTGAAATCGAGTTTTTGTTAAGCGAGACATTCCTCGACTATTTAAAGTCAGTATAAAAGATACAGAAAACCCCACCGCAAAGGGCGGTGGGGTTTGTTTTATCTTATACCGAGCAGGTTTCCGACTACTGTGAGCACTTTGTTCTTTTTTGCGAGCTTTTTGAACAGACAGGTGCTAAGACAAATTACAGTGATTGTGAAAGCCGAGAACAAAACAGCTTTAATACTGTCACGTCTAAACCATAATATATAGCCAAAAAGTCTTTTTGTGATGATGTCACAGATTCTGAAAACCCAGTACTGTGAGCACATAATAATCATCGAGTTTTCACCGAGGTATTTAAGTAGTTTTGAGTGACCGATTTTGTCGATGTTTCTGAATAGTATGTAGTAGAAAGTAATCGAGCAGAATGCGGCAATAAAAAGGTAGAGGTAGTTGCCCCATATAGCGTGTGTGTACTTTACTCTGCAGTTGAGCAGACCGCCGAAAACAAAGCCTGTGACAAGTAACAGTAACGCAAGCGGAATTTTCTGCCATTTTTTGAGGAAAAAACCTCGGTTTTCAATCGAGCGTCTCATCACATTTCCTGTTGCAAAGAAAATCATCGCAAACGGAACGAGGTTTAGCTTAAGTGTGAGTCTGATGTCACCGATGAGTAAGAATAAACCGAGAGATACTACGATTATAATCACCTTGAAATACGTACGCTCGTTTAATCTGTCGAGTAGTGCAAACAGTACCTCGACAAAATAAAGCACGAGCAAGAACCACAGCGGTGAATTCCAAGTCAGCTGACCTTTGTATGTGAGCGCCTTTTGAATCAGCGGAACAAGGTTGTATCCGAGAACCACATTAACCAAAGTCGATAGCGTAGTCCACACTAAGAACGGGATTAAAATCGAAAGAGTTTTCTTTTTTATAAATGTCGGTAGTGGTAGCGCTTTGCTACGATACAAATATCCCGAAATAAAGAAAAACAACGGAACATGAAAGGAATAGATGTATCGCTCAAGTGTTTCAAAGCACCCTAAATGACCGAGGGTGATGAGGATTATGCCGAATCCTCGCAGTGAATCGAGCCACGAGAGTCGTTTGTTTTCCATATTTAACCTCTGTAAAAAATTCTGCCACAGTATACCATACAGTGATTCAAAAGTAAATAAATGATAAAAGACTGTAATCTTTTGTCATTTTACTAACAAAAAAAGGCTTCAATACGAAGCCTTTTTTAATCTTATGTTAGGGTGACAAGATTCGAACGTGTCACGCCTTAAAAACCATAATTTCCCGTTTTTTCTCGCTTCATCGCTTGTAATACGAAAGTATAACGGCGCTCTTCGGCTTCGCCCTCCCGGAAAATTCTTGATTTTAAAGGTCGAAGAGAAACCGTAACAGGTTCAAGTCTTGTCACCCTAAGTTTTCAGTAGTTATACTTTCTCTTGTTGAGAAGTAGTAGTAAAACTGCAACTAAAAGTGCCAGAAATTCAGCGACAACTGTCGATAGCCATATACCATTTACGCCAAAAAACAGCGGTAATATAAGCACAGCAGAAATCTGAAAAACTACAGTTCGCAAAAGGGATACGAGCGCTGAAAGAAAGCCGTTGTTAAGTGCTGTGAAAAATGCTGAAGCATACATCGGTATTCCTGCAAACAAAAATGAGAATGAGAATATCAGAAACGCTGTCTGTGTGAGGTTTAACAGTTTTGTGTCATAACCGACAAAGAGAATCGATAGTGGTTTTGAAAGCAGAAGCGAAGCAAAAAGCATAAATACAGATGAAACGATGAGTATTACCATACTCTTTTTTATTATGCTTTTGAGTTCACCGTGATTTTTACTTCCAAAATTAAAGCTGACGATAGGTGCTGTGCCGATACAGTAGCCGATAAAAATTGACAGGAAAATCAGGTTGACATACATCAGCACGCCGTAAGCCGCGACTCCGTCTTCGCCCACATATTTCATAAGCTGAGCGTTGTATAGCATACTCACAAGCGACATCGAGATGTTCGACAGAAGTTCGGAAATACCGTTAGTGCACGAGCGTGAGAGTACCCACAGGTTGAATTTAGTTGTGCACAGTTTCAGCAGGCTCGAGTTCTTCTTTGAGAAGTAAATAAGAGGGAAGATGCCTCCGATAAACTGGCTTATCGCGGTAGCTGATGCAGCTCCTGCAAGTTTCCATTCAAACACTGCGATGAAGAGAAAATCGAGTACCATATTTGTAATACCGCACACAAGCGTCATATACAGCCCGAGCTTCGGTTTTTGAGCTGTCACAAAAAAGCTCTGAAATTCAAATTGCAGTACATAAAATGGAACAGCTAAACAGAGGATTCTTCCGTACAGCACGCAGTTTTTGAGCAGTTCGTCTTCTGCACCGAGCAAGGTTGCTATTTGCCTCATAAAAATGAACGACAGCGACGCGATTATTATACTTAGAACTACAGAAACGTATACAAGTAGCGAAAATTGTTCGTTTGCTTTTTTGTTGTCGCCTTCGCCCATAGTTTTTGCAACTAAAGCGCTTCCACCAGTACCGAACATAAATCCGATACATCCCATAACCATAACATACGGCCAGATAAGATTCAGCGCTGCAAACGGTGTTTTGCCGACATAGTTTGACACGAAGTATCCGTCCACAACACCGTAGATGGAAGTGAAAATCATCATAGCTATGGATGGAAAAGTGAATTTTATTAACTTTTTATACGTGAAGTGGTCGGATAACTGGATTTGCTTCTTTGTTTTTGTCATTTCATTCTTACTGTGATTTCTCCTGTAGAGAGAGTTTTTGTTTCGCCATTTTCTGTTTTAATGACAAGACCGCCGTTTCTATCTACATCGATAGCAGTAGCCTCTTTTATCTCTTCGTTTTCTGCGTATGTGATTTCTTTGCCAAGTACCATGCATCTTTTTTTGTATCTTTCGATAAAGCTTCTGTCGCTGATACGCGGTAGCTCTTCAATGATGTTATCTGTGATATACGCACACAGTTGGTTTTTGTTTGTTTTTACAGGCAGAGATGTTGCGATATCTTTTATTTCGTTCGGGAAGTTTTCTGTTGAAACATTAACGCCGATACCGATGATGATGTACTCAATTTTCATAGTGTCCGGATTAGTGACAGCTTCAGCGAGTATACCGCAGACTTTTTTGTTTTCTAAATATATGTCATTCACCCACTTTATGTCAGGAGAAATGCCACACAGTTTCTTAATAGCGTCAGTTACACATACAGCGACAGCGGTTGTGATACAAACGATGTCTGATTCGATTTCATCTGCTTTAATAAGTAAAGACATATAAAGTCCGCTGTCAGCAGGAGAGAAGAAAGTTCTGCCAAGTCGTCCTTTTCCGCCGTTCTGTTGATTAGCGATAAAAAGAACAGGGGAAGAGATTCCCTCGTCTTTAAACTGACCGCAGTAAAGCTTTGCCTGTGTGTTTGTAGAGTCGGTAGTATCATATGGGATAATACTGACTTCGGATTTCAGATATTTTAAAACCTCTTCGGCGTTTTTTAAATGTGTCTGAGGTTGTTGTTTCTGTTTTTGATTTTGCTTTTTCTTTTGATGTTTCATTTTTTCACCAACTTTTATATGTATGTTATCACAAAAAATATTAAGTTTCAAATTTTACAGGTCAAAAAAGTCGTTTTATAGGGTTAAAAACCGAAAAACATGGGACGTGTGCCTGTTTTGTAATTTTTATACACCGTAAACGCTAAACGCATCCGAGTGTTTAGCGCGCTATTATAACAGAAAAAATATATTTATAATTCCGTATAAGAAAGAAAACGAAAAAACTTTAAAAATATTGAAAAAATCATTGACATTATTCTTTTTTAGATATAAAATAGTAAACTGTACCATTATGGGGGCATTTGCCCTTATTACACAGCGAGAAATTTCACAAAATGTGAATATTAGCACAATTGATGTTGTTTTGTCAAGTGCTTTTTTAAAAACAATTTTGTAATTTTTTGAGGTGCAATTTTTCGGGTGTTTTTCGCGACACACCCGTACAGATTATAAAAGGAGTGATACGCCGATGGTTAATGTCAAACCGGTAAAGTTAGGCAACAGCGAGCGACTCAGCTTCGGTAAAATTGATGATGTCATCAGTATGCCGAACCTGATCGAAGTGCAGAAAAAGTCCTACCAGTGGTTCTTAGACGAGGGTCTCAAAGAAGTGTTCAAGGATGTATCAGGTATTACAGACTACCAGGACAACCTTGTGCTCGATTTTATTGATTATACTCTCGATGTAGACCACCCGAACTATTCTGTAATCGAATGTAAGGAAAGAGATGCTACTTATTCAGCAGCTCTGAGAGTAACTGCTCGTCTTATTAACAAAGAAACAGGCGAAATCAAAGAATCAAACGTTTACATGGGTGATTTCCCACTCATGACACCTTCGGGCACATTCGTAATTAACGGTGCTGAGCGTGTTATTGTATCACAGCTCGTTCGTTCCCCTGGTGTTTACTACAAGATGGACCACGACAAAACTGGTAAGGAGCTGTTCTCATCTACAGTTATTCCTAACCGTGGTGCATGGCTTGAGTACGAAAATGACGTAAACGACGTACTTTACGTTCGTATTGATAAGAACCGTAAGGTCCCGATTACTGTTTTCCTCAGAGCATTAGGCTTAGGCACAAACGCTGAAATCTTAGAAGTTTTCGGTGATGATGCCCGCATTAAGGCTACTTTTGAGAAGGATACTACTAACTCTGTTGAAGAGGGTCTCATCGAAGTTTATCGTAAATTAAGACCTAGTGAGCCTCCGACAGTAGAAAGTGCACAGACACACATCAACAACTTATTCTTCGACCCACGTCGTTATGATATGTCAAGGGTCGGCAGATATAAATACAATAAGAAGCTCGGTATTTCTAACCGTCTTGCAGGCCAGACAATTACTGAGCATATCGTAAACCCACGTACAGGCGAAATCTTAGCTAAGCGCGGCGATACTATCGACCGTGACCTCGCACTCGTTATCGAGAACGCAGGTGTTAAGGAAGCGTACGTTGCAGGTGAAGAGGGTAAGACAGTTAAGCTTCTCTCTAACGGTATGGTTGACATTAACGCTTATGTAGACTTCGACTGCGAAGAACTCGGCGTTAAAGAGAAGGTTCGTTTCGACGTACTCTGCGAGATTCTTGATTCTTGCGAAGACGAAAAAGCCCTTAAACTCGCTATCGAGGAAAGAGCTCACGAACTCGTTCCTAACCACATCACTACTGACGATATTTTTGCAACCGTTAACTATATGAACTCTCTTGCAGAGCACGTAGGCACAACAGACGACATCGACCACCTCGGTAACCGTCGTATCCGTTGCGTAGGCGAGCTCTTACAGAACCAGTTCAGAATCGGTTTCTCCCGTCTCGAAAGAGTTATTCGTGAGCGTATGACACTCCAGGCTCAGGATCCGGAAGCTCTTTCTCCAAGTTCACTTATTAACATCCGTCCTGTAACTGCTGCTATCAAGGAGTTCTTCGGTAGTTCTCCTTTATCACAGTTTATGGATCAGACTAACCCGCTTTCAGAACTTACTCACAAGAGAAGACTGTCAGCGTTAGGTCCGGGCGGTCTGTCGCGAGATCGTGCGGGCTTCGAAGTTCGAGACGTACACTACACACACTACGGTCGTATGTGTCCTATCGAGACTCCGGAAGGTCCTAACATCGGTCTTATTTCGTACCTCGCTACTTTTGCGAGAATCAACGAATACGGCTTTGTTGAGGCACCATTCAGAAAAATTGATAAAGAAACAGGTAAAGTTACTGAAGAAGTTGTATATATGACAGCTGATATGGAAGACGACTTTGTTGTTGCTCAGGCTAACGAGCCTTTAGATGAAGAAGGCAAGTTTGTAAACGCTAAGGTTGTCGGCCGTCACAGAGATGAGTTCGTAGAGCTTTCCCCATCTAAGTTCGACTTTATGGATGTATCTCCACGAATGGTAGTATCAGTTGCTACTGCTATGATTCCGTTCCTTGAAAACGATG
>JAZSFG010000135.1:0-7729 GCA_045532065.1 Ruminococcus sp.
CTTTGTTCATCACTTCTTCGCCTGATTCTATATCCCACACCGTAAGATTGAATGAATTATGTAGGACAGCGAGGTATTTATTGTCGTTGCTTACGATAAATTCGTCAACATCGCCTTCGTTTAAGAAGCGTTTACTCTGAAGAGGGCTGCTGATTCCCGGTGGGCGATAGGCGTAAATAGAATTACTCAGCGCGTTAAGAGCGTTACCTGACAGCGGTCGGTCGTTGTCCTGTGACGGCAAAGCTTCGAGTGCAAGCAGTGCCGCAGAAACGCGGTCACCGTTTTCTAGTAGCTTGCGTGATTCGGACGCAAGATAATCGGACTGATTAAGTAAACTTTGCTTGTAGTTTTTGTTTATACGAATGGTACTATATGCAAAATATGTAGTAAGCGATATTAAAAGAGCGAGTGCGACTGAAATGTATGTTCTTCTGACTTTGCGTCTATACTGCTTCTGACGCTGAATAAGGTCGTCGTAGTTACATCCGAGCAGCGCAGCAGCAAGTCGAGGTAACTCGTCTTTGTTAGCGCGTTTAAGCTCGCCTCTGTAGTCACACGCCAGAAACTCAGTAGGTACTTTTGTTATTACCGTGTTGCCTGAAACATCAATTGTCTCTTCCTCTTTGTACTGAAGAATTTCAGGAACAACATCACACGGCTCGCCCTCGGTAACTACAGTTAAAATCTGATTTCTTGAGTGAGTTTTTAGGAAGAATTCTATTTCACGCTGAACCCAAATAGACTCTTTAGTAGCAGTTGAACACACTACTATAAGGTGGTCTGAGTTCGTCAGAGCGCTTTCAATAGTAGCGGACAAGTCGCTAGTGAGTGTAAGCTCCTCCTTATCGCGAAAAATCCTGTTAATTTTGTTGATTTTTGAGCTTTCTTTAATACTCTTTGGGATTTTGAATCGTTCAAGCTGACGCTGAAGTTCTGATGCGACACGATTGTCCAGCTCAGAGTGCTTGTACGAAATAAATGCGTTATATTTGTTAGCCATGATAGTCTCCTCGTTTTATGAGAAAGTGATTTTTACAATACTAGCGTCGTCGCTTATTTTAAATCTTGGATGCTGGTTTAGCTTACAGTCATCGTTTTCGATGCTTCTGAGTTTATTATATAAAGCGATAAAATCGTTGTTACCGTTTATTATTTCATCTTGTAGTAAATCAAATCCGTCGGAGTAAAGTACGATACTTTCGATGTTGTTTTTATCAAAAACGTGTAGCTCATTTTCGTCCAGAGGCGCGGTGTTGAACGAAAGTACAGTATATCCTTTTTCTGAATTCATTTTCTTGCGATTATTAAGGAGCATGGCTTTTATTTCTGGTTCGCTTAATATCTCGATAGTGTCTTTTTTTGTAATAAGATGAAGTTCATGCATTCTGCTGATAACAAGCTTATCAAGTGGCGCAACAGAGTTTTTAGCACGGATAATATGCTGTTTGTTTGCGTTAACTACTGCGGTGCAGTCGCCGATATTTACTAGTTCAACAGTATCGTCTTTTTCATACACAAAAATCGCAGCAGCAGATGGAAAATATTCGAGAGAATCTATACCGTCAGGCTTGTTCTTTGCGATGTATCCGATGGTTTCGTTTATCGAGCTTACAAGGTTTTTGTTTCTGTATATTATTTCTTCAAATGTTTTCACAAAAAGCTTAATAAAGTCAACCGCGTTAAAATCGCCCTGTACAAGACTTGTTGCGCCATCAAACAAAATAGTGCAACAATCACTTTGCCATATATAGTCTTCGTTTTTTACTTTTCCAGGAAATGTAAGCTTGTTTACAATATTCATAATAAAGCTTCCTTTTTATTTTAAATAATCATTGAGGCAGCTAAGCAGCTTTTTCGAAAACTCCTGATTTTGCATATCGTAGTAGTAGATGTGCTCGTACAGGCTAATCTGGATTTCAAAACCCGGTGTAAGTTCGGTTTCTTTAAGAAAAACGCAAATTGGCTTAAGCTTTTTGTTCAGAGCAAATGTGAGTTCTTTCCTCACAAACTCAGAGTTCATAGAGTTAGGGGAGATGAGAAGCACAAAAGCTGAACAGTTCTGAATTTTTTCGCCTATAATTTCAGCGAATTCGCACGATGCGGGTATACCTTTATCATACCAGAAGCGTATGCCACCATTGCCCATTATATTGATAACATCTTGAAGATAGTTGGTGTCAAGTCTGGAGTAACTGATGAACGCAAAAGGCTTGTCACCATCATACGGCTCGAAAATCTGCTCGGTTTTATCTTCTGTTTTACTCGTTTCTCCTGCCGAAACGCTCTCTATTATATTATGAGGTTTTTCTGTAAGTTTTTGTTCATATTCCTGCTTCATAAGAGCTAGGCGTTTATTAGTATATATCATCATCTTGTAGTACTGATACATACTTATTCTCAAAAAGTAGTCGGAGCGGTCGGAGTTTTCGTAACTGATAGCTTTGTTGATGAGATTTTCTGCTTCGTGGTAATTGCCAGAAATACATAGAATTCTTGCTTTGGTGCAGTAGTATTTTGCATAGGTTTCTTCGAGTGTAATTGCTTTGTTGACACATTCAAGCGCAAAATCGTACCACTCGTCACAGTAACCTTTCTCGTCGTCTAGACCACCTTTTTCGTAGATGGTAGCAAACACGTCAGAGAATAAATGGAGAAAGCCACCGTTGTTATCAAAGATAGAAGCGTCTTTGTAGGTCATATGCAGTATAGTGTCATAATCATACATAGCATCGCTTTCGAGCATATATAGTGCACGCAGATGGTCAAGTGAAATGTGTTTTGTGAACTTTTTGGAGTATTTATTGAAGAGTTTGTCGAGCAGTACAAAGTCTTTTCGTCTTCTGTACAGGATATTCAGACAGTAGAAGGCGTTATAACGGATAGTATCAGACTCTTCACTGTCTAAAATTGCACTAAGAGTGTTGACAAAAGCCTCTGTGTTGTTTTTTAAAACAAACTCTGCGATTTTTAGTTCATAATCTCTCGCTTTTTCATCGGGTAGACTAGAAAGAAAGTCGAAAATTAACTGATTGCTCATATGATTACTCCTGTGTCAGAAATGTGCAAAAAACACTGAATTATACCTAAATTTTATCACAATAGACAATAGCCGTCAATAAAGAAAACGACCGCAAAGCGTGAAAATATGCGATCGTTTAAAAGATTAATATCTGAATTTTTTTATAGGAAAAAGGGCGCGTGTCTGCTTTTGGTATTCGTAATAGCCCTCTTTTTTCGCTTGTCTGTTATCAGCGAGTGGTATGCTGACAAAAAGGAAGAGTAGATTGTTTGCGAATGCGCCGATTAGCAGGTATACGTTTTTCGTTGCGACAAATACAGCGAGTGCAACGCCCCACCACATTAAGATCTCTCCGAGGTAATTCGGGTGACGCGAGTGCTTCCACAGTCCTGTGTGGATAAACGTGCTGTCACGGTGGTTTCTGAATTTGTGCATCTGAATATCGGCGGTGCCTTGCATAATTACTGCACACACAGAGAGTAGCAGAAATGGTATACAGTAAACGCTGAAACTTACTTCGTTAATAATTGCGTATATTGATGGTATGACACATCCGTACACAACCAGAGTCGGTACCATATGAATACCCAAAAAGTTGATAACAGGGTAGAATGCGCCTGTCTTCTCTTTGAGCATTGTGTATCGCCAGTCTTGAAATTTGAGACCGTGAAAGGTATAAGCCCAGTTTGCGGTGAGTCTGATGGCCCAGAAAAACACGACTATAATCAGCAGTACCCCCAGCATATTAAGCTTTTTACCTGTTGCAAACAAGGCAAGTATTACTGCAGGTTGTACGCTCCAGTATGGGTCGTATACAGACGCATTATTGAAAATAAGGCTGAAAATAAATGTCACGATAGTTGCCACAACATCTGAGATGAGAAGCGAAATCCACCACTCAGTTGATAGCGAGCGATACATTACTACACCTATAGTAGTGGCGATTATGTACACAAGCGTAACGATTATAAAACTAGCTACGCGGTTTTCTTTTAATGTTTTCAATTTCTTCCCCCTAAATAATGTGTTGTTTTTCCTTACTGATTACCTTTTTCTGTGATATACAATAAATTTTCCTGTTTTAACCTGATCTATAAGATGCTTTGTTTACTGCATATATAACTTGAATTTAAAGAGAATCTACATATCCTTGGCTGAGTAGGAACGAAATCAGTTGTAGAATTGTTTTTTTACTTACAAGTATCGTGATTATACTTTTGAGTTTTTACTGATTATTTTTTAGTGTATGATTTTCAGGCGATGTATATAAAATTGTCCTGCAGACCAGTTGCTTTCCTGACTTTATTCAGACAGTGTTTTTTATATGAGCTGAAATATTCCGTTACCTCATTTGATATACTCAATAATTAAAATTTCTTATTGATTGTAACATATAAGAGTAAATTAAGCAATAAAGACCACCACTTGATTTTCATCAAATGGTGGTCTTTTGGTGGAGATGAGGAGAATCGAACTCCTGTCCGAAAACCTCGCCCCGAGGCTTTCTCCGAGTGCAGTTGTTGTACTGAAATTCCCTTCACACAGCGCCCAACAACAGGCTTTGTGTGTCAGTAGCCTCTGATGTGTGACTAAAGCCGAGACGCTCTTTAGTTCACATTAACCACTAGTCGACGCTCAGCCTATTGCCGTGGTGCTCAATAGGGGAGCGAGCTGCATTAAGCAGCTAAAGCAACTTTATTGTTGTTGTTTATTTTTAAAGTTGAAGCTTTTAAAGTGGTGCCTCACCACTACTCGCTTACCAAGGTTTGTGATCCCCGTCGAAACCTTTACATCCCCATATAGAGCGTAAACATCAACCTCGTTGCTTTTCTTTCATAGCGCGTTCAATGTCGCGTTTTGCGGCTTTCTGCGCCATAGCTTCACGCTTGTCGTACAGTTTCTTACCTCTGCACAGTCCGAGCTCAACTTTCACTCTGCTGCCTTTGAAGTAAAGCGAGAGAGGGATAAGCGAGTATCCGTCCTGCTTTAAAAGTCCGTAGAGTTTGTTGATTTCACGTTTGTGCATCAGCAGTTTGCGAACTCGCAGTGGGTCTTTATTAAATATATTACCGCGTTCGTACGGACTTATGTGCATAGCGTTCACATAAATCTCGCCTTCTACGATGTTGCACCAGCAGTCTTTAAGGTTTACTCTGCCCTGACGCAGAGATTTAACCTCAGTGCCACACAACTCGATTCCGGCTTCGTATTTTTCCTCGACAAAGTAATCGTGGAACGCTTTTTTGTTTTGTGCGATTGTTTTGATACTTTCTTTCATTACAGTTCATTTCTGCCTTCTAAGGCTCTGGCAAGTGTTACTTCATCGGCATATTCAAGGTCACCGCCGACAGGTATACCATATGCAAGTCGGGTGACTTTTATACCCATAGGTTTGAGCAGGCGAGAGAGGTACATAGCGGTAGCTTCACCCTCGACAGTCGGATTGGTTGCCATGATGATTTCTTTAACTGTGTCATCTGTAAGACGGTTAAGAAGCTGTTTGATGCACAGCTGGTCAGGACCAACACCGTTGAGTGGAGAGATGGCTCCGTGAAGCACGTGATATGTGCCGCTGTATTCGTGAGTGTTCTCAAGTGCAATTGCATCACGCGGTGTTTCTACAACACAAATAACCGATGTGTCACGGCTTGTGCTTCTGCACACAGGACACAAATCCTGATCGGAGAAGTTACAGCACACGTCACAGTAACGAATTTTCTCGTGAGCGTCAATAATAGCAGTTGAGAACTCCTTTGCCTGTTCTTTTGGCATATTGAGTACAAAGTACGCGAGTCGTTGAGCGGTTTTCGAGCCGATACCCGGCAAACGCTCAAACTGCTCTATGAGTTTTGCAAGCGGTGCTACGTTGAAGCTGCCCATCAGAATAAACCACCCATACCCATAGCGCCTAAATCAAGGCCGCCTGAGATAGAGTTCATTGTTTCTTCTTTGTCCTTGTTAGCAGCGCGTAAAGCTTCGTTTACAGCAGCCATAACGAGGTCAGAGAGCATTTCTACGTCTTCCGGGTCTACAACTTCAGGCTGAATATCGATAGATTTAACTTCAAGTTCACCACTGACTACAACCTTAACGGCGTTACCGCCTGCTGTAGCTTCATATTCTTTAGCGTTTAATTCTTCGGTAGCTTTAGCCATATCGTCCTGCATTTTCTGCGCCTGACGAGCGAGCTGCTGGAAATTGCTTGCGCCACCGCCACCGTAACCTTTTGGTAATCTTGCTTTCATTTATATCTTCCTCTCTTGTGTTATTCTTCGTTTACGTTTATTCCTGATTCTTTGAGATTAGCGATAAATTTTGTGAGTACATCGTCTTTTTTCTCTTCTTTTTCAGGCTTTTTATATGGACCGAGTTTGTACGTGCGTCCTGTAACTTCACAAACCGCCTTGCGGATGTTATCGCGCTGAGCGGATTTCTTCAGCAACTGGAATGCGATTTCCTGGTCAGTGTCAATGAGTAAGTAGTCGCCGCTGATGTAAGCGTTAGAGCCCTCGAACGCGGCTGAAATTGCTCGTGAGTAGCGTTTTAAGTTATTGATAACCTCAGGCCACTCGAGCATTGGCACAGCGTTTGAATATACAGAGTTTAAATCAACCGCAGGTCTTGGCTGTGGTTTTACTTCTTCCTGTGGGGATGGTTGATTGGTAGGCTGAGGGACTGGTGCTTCTTCTATAGGAGCACTTACAGGCGGAGCAGGCTCGTTAGGAAGTGGGATTTCTTCTTGCGGTACAACCTCTGTTTTAGCAGTTTCCTCTTTATCTTCCTGAATTTCAATAACCTCTTGTTCTTTTGAGTCATTAACTGTAGGATTTTCTTCTATCTTTTCTGCTGCTTTAGCTTCATAAGCTGTAACAGAAGGAGCAGGAGCGACAGGTGCAACAGGAGCACTGACACCCGTTGCGCTGAGCATTTTAACCGCTTTTTCAAGAGATGTCACTCTTGCTGTGAGTGCTTCTGTGGTAGCTTCGAGTTCAGGAGCACAGAGCTTAACTATCGCCATCTCGAGTTCAGTTCGGTTGTTAGCGCCTTTACCCATACGCTCAAACGCACCTGACAGCACGTCCATCGAGTACACGATGTCAGCAAGGGAGAGGTAGTCGCACTGTGACTGAGCTGCGTCAAACTCTCTGTCAGCAAACGCGAGCATTTCACGTGCATTCTTAACAGTTTTGATGAGCATCAGCGACCTGAAGTGAGAGATAAGCTCGTCACACAGTCTTATTATATCCTTCGACTCACCGTAGAGCTTGTCGATAATAGAAAGCGCTTTCGCAGGATTTTTATTTATAGTGCAGGTGCACAGCTCGAACAGGTGACTTTTGCTCGCGAGTCCTGCGGCAGATCGCACAACGTCTGCTGTGACGTCGTTCTGCGCAATACCGATACAACGGTCGAGAAGCGAAATAGCATCTCTTAAAGCGCCGTCAGCGATAACGGAAATAAGCAGTGCTGCCTCATCGCTTAAATTGATATTCTCGTTGTTTGCGATAATCTGCAGTCTGTACGCGATATCTTTCGGTGCGATACGGTGAAAGTCAAAGCGTTGACAACGTGAAGTGATAGTCGCAGGAAGCTTGTGGACTTCGGTTGTCGCAAGAATAAAGATAACGTGCTTCGGTGGTTCTTCGAGAGTCTTCAGCAGAGCGTTGAACGCTTCTGTTGTGAGCATATGAACCTCGTCGATGATGTAAA
>JAZSFG010000032.1:0-7311 GCA_045532065.1 Ruminococcus sp.
CGTAGGAGTCTGGGCCGTGTCTCAGTCCCAATGTGGCCGTTCAACCTCTCAGTCCGGCTACCGATCGTCGCCTTGGTAGGCCGTTACCCCACCAACTAGCTAATCGGACGCGAGTCCATCTCTAAGCGATAAATCTTTGGTTAATCTACCATGCGATAAACTAACATTATGCGGTATTAGCGATCTTTTCAGAACGTTATTCCCCACTTAGAGGCAGGTTACTCACGCGTTACTCACCCGTCCGCCACTAAGACAAACAAGGAAATCCAGTAGCAAGCTACCATCAATCCAGCGTTTGTCTCCGTTCGACTTGCATGTGTTAAGCACGCCGCCAGCGTTCGTCCTGAGCCAGGATCAAACTCTCTAAAAATTGTATGTTAAGACCGAAGTCTTAAAACCATTCTTAGAGCTTGTTCTGCTCAAAATTTTACACTTGCGTGTTGTCCGCAGTCTCTCGACTGCTTACCTGATGTTTCTTAGTGTCATCTTCACTGTAATTATTTGAGTTATTTTACTCAAAGTAATTACGGGTTCTCACTTACTATTTCGTTGTTTAATTTTCAAGGTCCTTTTTTGCTGCAAAAGAATGATTACAATCGTGTAATTTGTCATTCGCAGCGTGAGTATTATTATATGCTATCAATATTCATTTGTCAATAGTTTTTTCAAATTTTTTTAAGAAATTTTTGAAGAATTTTTTGACTCATAAATGCTGATCGCACACAAACGGCTGTATAACTGAATTATTGACCAAAATCAGGAAAATATTCTTTTTTTTAACGGCCGATTTACTATTATATATAAAAAATATATTTTGTCAAGCATTTTTTAGATAAAGAAAAAAATTATTACAAACTTGTAGTGGTAATCAGAATATTTTGTGTTATTATATATATGTATATACTGTATGTGGGGGTTTTTATATGAACAAGAACTATGTTATCACAATTTCAAGACAATTTGGCTCAGGCGGAAGAGCAATCGGACAGAAGCTTTCTGAAAAATTAGGCATCCCTTTCTATGATAAAGAGCTCATCTCACTTGCCGCTAAAGAGAGCGGTACAAGTCCTGAAGTTTTTCAGAATATTGACGAGACTGCTACCAACAGCTTACTTTACTCAATCTCTATGGGGATGTACAGTTTCGGTAATGGTACACTTGCTATGGGTGACCTTCCTGTCAACGATAAACTTTACTTGCTTCAGCATCAGATTATTAAAGACCTCTCAGAAAAAGGTCCGTGTGTTATAGTTGGCAGATGCGCTGACTATGTACTCAAAGACAATCCGCATTGTATCAATGTGTATATATACGCAGATATGGAATACAGAAAAAAACGTGCGGTTGTCGTACACAATGTAGAAGAAAGAAAAGCTGAGCATATCATTAATAAAACTGACAAAACAAGAGCTAACTACTACAGCTTCTACACTGGTCAGAAATGGGGTATGCCTCAGAACTACGATTTGTGTGTTAACAGTGCAAAGCTCAGCGACGACCAGGTTGTTGATTTAATCTGTGCTTACGTCGACTTAAAAGCTTAATAATCACAACAAGGGTGCCAAGGAAAATTTTGGCACCCTTATTATTTTTGCCCCTAAAAACGAGTCGAGGGCACTTATACTAAATATTATGCTCACATATCGTTCAATATAACCGTCATAGGGTCGATAAGCTTATCCCCTACTTTTATCTCAACATGGAGGTGGTGCGGGTCTTCTTTTTCGCACGGAATCTGTGACACTGTGCCGAGCACATCACCCTGCTTCACCTGGTCTTTCATTTTCACATTAGTTTTAGAATTCACACCACAATAGAAAACAGAATAATCAGAGTTTTGGACCTCAACGATAACACCGTAGTGTTCA
Organism: Ruminococcus sp.; assembly: GCA_045532065.1. Classification (GTDB taxonomy): domain Bacteria; phylum Bacillota; class Clostridia; order Oscillospirales; family Acutalibacteraceae; genus Ruminococcoides. The sequence goes on from JAZSFG010000032.1 coordinate 1,869, forward strand.
TCAAATGAAATGCTCTTCACGACGCCGTCGCACATTGCGTAGACCTTATCCCCTTCATGAGCCGCAAAATCGGCACCTGTGTGTGCACGATAATCTTTCATAGTCGGGTTATAGACAGCTTCTTCGCTGTACTCTCGAATTACACTTTTGCTGTCAACAGGGTAAGACAAGCTCTCCTGAATCTTAAGCACAGCTGAAAGCGAATCGAGGTCAGCCTCTGCATCAACATCTTCGGTACGTGGTAATGTAGACGACTCATAGAGGGTAATCTCTTTATCGCGGGTTTCATCAGGTGCTGTTTCGTCCAGAGTCGACTGAGGTGCAGTAGGTTCTTCGGTTACGCCCTCTACATCCTTTGCAACAGCGGCGGTGGTCTCGACTAACGAAGCGCTGAACTCATCGTCGCTTTTGAGGTAATCGCTCACACTTGTGTATGTCGACCACACAGCAAGGCCTACTGCAACAAGACAAATCGAAAGTGCGATATAAAAGCCGACACGTTCTGTAGGCTTTTTAGAATTTTTATGTTTATATCTTTTCATTAAAAACGCCTCCGTCAGTATTATTGACGAAGGCAGTGGAAATATACAAAAGCAACAATTCAAAAAAACAGAAAATTCACTCTTGCTTTTTTTCTATATGTATGGTATATTATCTCTCGCACGATAATTTGCGGATGTAGCTCATCTGGTAGAGCGCCACCTTGCCAAGGTGGAGGTAGCGGGTTCGAGCCCCGTCATCCGCTCCATTTTTTAATATACGGAGGCTTAGCTCAGCTGGTTAGAGTATCTGCTTGACGTGCAGAGGGTCATTGGTTCGATTCCAATAGTCTCCACCAAATATCAGAGCACCAAAATGGTGCTCTTTTTTATTGTATTAAAACGAATACTATATAATAAGAAAACCACACCGTATTATACAGTGTGGTTTTTTCATTTATCACATATCATTATTTTCTTTATTAAGCGCTGAGATTCTTCTGATAACAAGAGCGATGAAAACAACAAACCTGAACAACAGATTTACTACGAAATAAGCACCTAGTGCGAACATAATGAGAAGCCCATCGCCATTTCCTAACTCACGCGCAAAAGGGTACTCAATGCCAAAAGTCACAGAGCACACAAACCATATAGAAAACAGTAAAGCAAAAGCAAGAAAACTGATCGCTGTAAAAATAGCTATACGTTTAACGCTATTCTCTTTTCTAAGGAACAGATAATACAGCAGTGCCATAAGTGCGCCGTTGATACTAGCTACGACTAAAAGTGCTTTCATAGTCCCAATAGTATCTACAAACTCAGATACAGTAAACCATGTAAGAATGATGTAGCACACGAAATTCAGCACACCATCAATAATAGAATTAGAAATCAGTTTTTTCATAATATCACCTTTTCACTACTTATCCCATTCACTCTCACAATAAACAGTCATTCCAACACCGGTGTCATGAACTAAAATGTCGCTCGGCATTCGGGAAAATTTCCAAGTCACGAAGAAATCGCCTGCTGCTCCAGAGATATTATAAACCTGAATCAGATATACGACCCAGAACCACTCAACAGGCACTAGCGCATTCACAACAGCCAACACCACACCCCAAAATACAACAGGAGCCAACGCAATAAAAATATAGGACTTCTTATCATAATAATCTTCGCTTCCTGCAAAGGCATACAATCCTGTAAAGCCGAACTTCACCTTTTTAGTACCGCATATTTTCATAGCTATACCGTGCACAGCCTCATGTAATACTATATATAAAACCGACAAAAGACATAACACACCAAGCTTAATCAACATATCGTTGAGCTCACTTTGTTCAGCGAAAATATTGATAAACGTATTTATAGGTACAACAAACAGCACTGGAACTACCATCAGCACTACAATAATGGTAGCAAAAAGATTGATCACTAACGCCATCTTTTTATCTTTCTGAAGATTAACGGAATAGATTTCTCTATATGTATCAGGTAATTTATCAAAAGCTTTCACAACATCACTTCTCTTCTCTTTTTACTTTTGCTTTAGAAAATGTGAATTCGATATGTTTAGTTTTACACTTAGCAGTATCAAATTTAACATCTAAAAAGTAGTGGTCACCTTTAACAACAAGTTCATCAGACAACCACCATCCGCCATTAAGCAAGCTAAAATCAAACTCAGTAGTCTTAATCTTAAAATTATAAAAACAGATTTCTGTTATATCTTTCTCAAAAAGAGCACCGTCACAGTCGATTTCAAGAATCAGACGAGTATCATCAGGATTCCACGCAGACTCTTTAACAGTAGCCGAAACAATTCTGGCATCGTGAAGTCCACGAGACCAATACCACTGTGGTTGATTAGTATAATTTTCGTTCATAATATCACCAAAATCAGTATAGCACATATAATCATCACTAGCAACTCAGAATTCCCATTGTTATTTGCACAAATTATGAATTAAAAATTTGTTCAGTTTAGCAATATGAAAGAGAATAAATAAAAGATATAATAAAATTGTGAAAATGAAGAAGTGGTGAGTGATGAGCAAAAACGCTATCAGACTCTTTTTTGTTTTCTTCTTATTATCGTAGTTTTCTGCGTCAATGTTTCAGCATTAGGAAACAACGATATAGAGAAGGCAGAATTGGAACCAAGTAAAAAAGAATACTACTTAGACGAATTCTCTATTGAACGCTTAGAAAACACATCAAAAGAACATGAAGATAATTTCATTTACAGCTTTGATGTGTCTAAGGATGAAAAGTGCGCTGTTTTATTTGATGATGCAACAGTTGTTGTATTCAACTCTGACGCTACTGTGGAAAACATACTGAAATTTAACGATGACATTTTTGAGGTCAGAACTCCATCAAAAACAATAATACGATGGAACGAAGATACTCTGGAACTTATTATGAGTTATGATGTAATGTGCACCTTTACATCGGACGGAGAAATCATCGACATCAACGGCTATGAAACCGAACTACACAGTTCACCTCAAACAAACGAGCTGACAGTCAACGAAAATACCTACGCTATAAAATACAGCAATCCATTTATCCACTTTCTAGGTGGAGAAAGATACGATTTGCTAATTAGAACAAACAACAATAATGAGGAACAAATCCTTTTCAGTACTCAAAGAGCATTGTCAAATGTAACGGTATTTGTTTTTGTGATTATAATCGCAATTATTACATTCGTTATTTTTGTGTTAGTTAAAACTGTGAAAGCAAAAAGTAAGAACTAAACAGGGAGACAATATGAAAAAGATAAACATTACAGCCGACGGATATATTCACTGTAAATCAAGGTTTTATTCTGTAAATGATAACGTATCCGCTGACACTAAATATGATTTCACTGTCGGTCTGAATAAGTCGGTTTGCGAAATAGATTCAGGCAACTGGGCTGTAAGCTATCTGATGTCTATGTACATACACAGCGCGAAAGATTTCGTCTTATTTAGACAGACACAAATAAAAGTAGATAGTAAATCAACCACTATAGAAGAGTTATCGCAGAAGTCGTGCTATATGGACACTCTATACCCTCTGTTCAGTAAAAAGACACCTATTGACAAATTAGTAGCAAAAGGAATAAAAATCAATAAACTGGACACCACAGCGGAAAACATACGAGAACTGTTTTGCATAGACAAAGAAAGATTCACCCGACCACTTAGTGGAGTAGGAAACGAAATTTTCAAAGCTATGGCAGCCATAGGCTATGTGAACAAAAAAGAAGTGTTTTGCTTCCCGTGGATGAGTCATAAACGTTTTGAAAATTATCACGCAAACTTAACCGAGGTATTAAGAATACTAGAAGACTTAAATTTTATTATTGTTTTGCCTGTTGGTAGAGAAAACTAGTTCTAAAACAAAACTAATTATGAGGTGAGTTTTTTGTACGAAGCAATAAGATTACTCATAAGCGTAATAGTACTAATTATATTATTGTACGCACTAAAAAGAATCAAAAAGCGTAACAGGCTAATAATATCCATTTCTACTGCGGTAGTACTGTTTATCGCTTTATGTTATCTCCCTTTTGAGAATTATTTCTTTTCATTCGACTCTGCAGCGTCAGCTTATAGATACTACGACCCTACATATAAAGTTGAATTAGTAGTTCCAGGTTACGACAGTGATTTTGTTGTCGCTAAATCTAAGAAAGGTTCATTCAACAATAAGGTTGTCCCTAAACAAAAAGATGGATATAAAATAGCAACCAATATACAGACAGGAATAATCGAAAAATATAGAGACGGACATGACGATATATTTGTAGATGTTTATTATCATAAAAACTCGGACGACTTCTACCTTTCTGTTCGCAATATAGATGGTGAAACACTAGAGATTAGTGATACAATGTCATCAGAGTTTTTCGAATACAAAGAGGCTGACTCCAGATACAACAGCGGTATAACATACTACTACACTAGCGTCAAAAATCCTGACAACAATTACCGCTTGATTATAAACGGAGAAAAAATCGCTCTTGATTTTATTAAGTACAAGTAGGACAAAATCTAAAAAATCCCGCTCACGTTTGTGAACGGGATTTTGTTTATCTCTCGTGTACAAAAAAGGACAACGCGAAAAGCAAAGATTTAAAAATCAGTTGACTCCTCATCATTAGTATTATCAATCTTAGATTCGGTTAAATCCATAACATTATTCTTCCAGTCAGATGACAAAATAGCATCCTGCCATTCTTTGAAATCAGGGTTATCATTATTAATTGTGGAATTACGAATTTGAATCTGTTGTATCAACGAAATTATAACATCAAGCAAGAGTAAAGCGACGCCAACAAAAAAGCTCCATTTCACCCATACACCTACAATAATAAGTATTATACTCGGGAAAAGCAAAAAATAGTTTTTTATTAAATTCATTAAAACTCCAATTAAAAACAGACTTACAGGATACTTATTATCTTGTTTGTCTTTCATTGAAATCACCGCCTCAAATATATTATAACATATTAGTGTTTTTGGTACAAAGAAAAGTGAAATCGTGCTACGCACGGTGAAATCAAAGGCTTGTGCCTTTGGTGAAATATTTTGCCAACACAAAATGTGAAATTAAATCCACCAACCACCGCAACGATTTCACCCTAGCGAAGCAAGGATTTCATATTGCGAAGCTATATTTCGCCCGCCCGTTAGAGTGGATTTAGTTAAAAAGAAAAGACACGCTGTAAAGCGTGTCTTTTCTTTTTTGGAGGCGACACCCAGATTTGAACTGGGGAATCAGAGTTTTGCAGACTCGTGCCTTACCACTTGGCTATGTCGCCGAATATAAAAAGCACTTAACCTAATTAAGTGCTCTTTCGTGGAGCGGATGACGGGGCTCGAACCCGCTACCTCCACCTTGGCAAGGTGGCGCTCTACCAGATGAGCTACATCCGCAAATATTTGGTGCCTCCGGACGGAATC
>JAZSFG010000019.1:0-15415 GCA_045532065.1 Ruminococcus sp.
ATAAGTAAATATTTACAATATAAATATAGGCTCTGTTTTTTACGATTTTTTAAATCTGTAAATTGTGGTTAAATTTTGGCTTAAATACAAGATATAGTAGCATATTTTTTGTACGATTTTTTGATGTTATTTAATACTATATAAAAGCAAAAATTTTTGTTGACAAAAACCCTATATTTGGATATAATGCTAGATTGTAAGGTTATGTACCCGAAAGGAGGGTTTTAAATGCTGAGAACATATCAGCCAAAAAAGCTTCACAGAAAGAAGGAGCACGGCTTTAGAAAGAGAATGTCCACAAAGAACGGTCGTAAGGTTCTTGCTAGAAGAAGAGCTAAGGGCAGAAAGCACTTATCATATTAAGAAATAGGCCACTGTAGGCAGTGGTCTTTCTTTTTATCTGACAATTTTTACACAGCTATGCAGTAACACTCCTACTTACTACTTACACTGCGTGCCAAATTTAGGTGGTTAAAGATGAGATCTTATCTCACAATCAAAGAAAACAGACAATTTCAGCGTGCGTATAGAAGAGGTAAATCTTTTGTGTCACAGGGACTTGTCACGTATATCGTAAAAAATAATTCTAATAACCTTCAAATAGGAATAACTACTTCTAAAAAAATAGGCAAAGCTGTACAGCGTAATCGATGCAGAAGAATAATAAGAGAAGCTTTTTATAAAATTTCTCCTATAATAAAAGACGGATACGATATTGTGTTTGTTGCACGAGCAAAAACCGTCTATCTTAAAAGCACCGATATTTTAAGCGCTATGGAAAATCATTTGCAACAGGCAAATGTATTAAAAAGACAATGAAAAAAATTTTTATCTCACTAATCAGATTTTATCAGTGCCACATTTCTCCGAAAATGGGTGAGGGTAAGTGCAAGTATTATCCGACTTGTTCACAGTATACTCTCGAGGCCATTGAAATTCACGGAGCCTTTAAAGGACTTATGATGGGTTTATGGAGAATTCTCAGGTGCAATCCGTTTTCAAAAGGTGGATATGATCCCGTGCCTGAGAAAAAGCACAAAAGATAAGAAGGTTTAATTATGGAAATTTTTAACATCTTTGGTAGCATATTCGGCTACATACTTTGGGCAGCATATTACCTTGTAAATAATTTTGGTTTAGCTATTATCATCTTTACTTTAGTTTTCAAGGTTGTTTTATTTCCTTCTTCTGTTAAACAGCAGAAATCTATGGCTGCCAACGCAAAGTTACAGGCTAAGCAGAAAGCATTACAGGAAAAGTATGCTAACGACAAACAGAAATATAATGAAGAAGTACAGAAAATGTACGAACAGGAAAATGTAAAACCTTTCGGTGGTTGTCTGTCTTCTCTTTTACCTATGTTTGTTATGCTCGGTATTTATTACGCAGTTGTACGTCCTTTAACTAACGTGCTTCACATTTCGAAGGACGCTGTTGCAGAACTTACAAATTACGTTAACACTTTACCGGGTATTTCCATTAATTCTTCAGGTTCACTTTATTATCAGATTGACCTTCTGAGAATTTTTAACAAGATTTCTGAACACTCAGCTGTTCAGGATATTCTCACAGGCGATGAAATTGAAAAGATTCAGTCACTGTCAGGTGGATTTAATGTATTCGGTATAGATCTTTTAAGCACACCTAAGGTTGTAGGTGGTTGGCTCTTACTCATCCCGATTTTGTGTCTTGTTACTTCAGTTGGTTCTCAGGTTTTCACAATGTTTATGAAAGGCAGTCCGATGAATAATCAGCAGGGTTGTATGAAGTGGATGTTTATTGCATTACCACTGTTTACTGCTTATATCGCATACACTGTTCCTGCTGCTGTTGGTTTCTATTGGATCTGGTCTACAGTATTTGGCTTCATCCAGACACTTATTATGAACAAGTTCTATTCTCCTGAACTTGTAAACGCTAAGGTGGAAGCACAGCACATAGCACGACTCGAACTTGACGAAAAAAATGTAAAACCAAATATTTAGTCTGTACTGAAATTAACACGAAAATATCACATAAAGAGGTGCAAATTTGAATAGAGAAGCTATTGCAACAGGCTCTACTGTTGAAGAGGCAAAAGAAAATGCCTGTCGAGAACTCGGTGTTGAAACATATGATGACAATATCGAAATGGAAATCATCGATAGACAGAAGAATAAGATTTTAGGTCTTTTCGGTGGCCATCCTGCAAAAGTTAGAGTATTTATTAAAACTACTCCTGCACAGGCTGCTGCTGATTATCTCGGCGCTGTAATTAAGGCTATGGGTCTTACTGATATCGAAATGAGCGTCGAAGAAAAAGAAAAGAACATTATCAACATCGACATCACAGGTGAAGATGTTGGTTCAGTTATAGGTAGACGCGGCGAGACTTTAGATGCTTTACAGTATCTTACATGTCTTGTAGCTAACCACGTAGAAAACTCTTACTGCAGAGTTACAATCAACACAGGCGACTACAGAGAAAAGAGAGAAAAGACTCTCGAAATTTTAGGTAGAAAGCTCGCTATTAAGGCAGCTAAAACCGGTAGAAAATCTTCTCTCGAGCCAATGAATCCATACGAAAGACGCATCATCCACACTGCTGTACAGAAAGTAAACGGTGCTATTTCCTGGAGCGAAGGCGAGAACATCAACCGCCATGTTGTTATCGGACCTGACCCTAAGTCAAAGGGTAATTTCAAAGGAAAATCAAATCACAGAAAACCATACAGAGGAAAGAGCTCGAGCACTCCTGCTAAAGCTCCTAACCCGGACAGAAAGCCACTCAACGAGGGCGAGGGTTTCGGTCTGTACGGAAGAATTGATAAATAATTATTAAGGGGGCGGTTTTCCGCTCCCTTATTTGTTTAATTTTTACATTTAAGGTGCATTATGGAAAATATTACAATAGCTGCTATCAGTACCGCATTAGGACAAGGCGGTATCGGAGTAATAAGAATATCAGGTCAAGATGCTGTAAAAATAGCCGATAAAGTTTTTAAGAAAGTGTCTGATGAAAAAATTTCAGATGCTAAGGGTTATACTGCACATTTCGGTTATGTATTTCATAACGGTGAGAAAATTGATGAATGTGTAGCGACTGTTTTTAGAGCACCTCACAGCTATACTGGTGAAGATGTCGTGGAGCTTTCATGTCACGGTGGTGTGTACATTACTAAATCAGTACTCAGGGCTGTACTTGACAATGGCGCTGTTTCTGCCGGGGCTGGTGAATTTACAAAACGTGCGTTCTTAAACGGAAAAATGGACTTAACTCAGGCTGAAGCTGTTATGGATATTATCGGAGCTAAATCCAGTGCTGCAGCAAAATCTGCTTTATCAGTACATGAAGGTATGTTAAGCGCAAAAATTAATGAAGTTAAAGATGAACTTGTTCATCGTGCAGCACACCTGTGTGCGTGGGCTGACTATCCTGAAGAAGATATTCCTGAAATTGAGTTTGACGCTCTTAAACATTCACTTAAAAACTGCGAGAATAAACTCTCTGATTTACTTAGCAATTATGACAGAGGTAAAGCCATCAGAGAAGGTATTGATACAGTTATTGTCGGTAAACCTAATGTAGGTAAGTCTACGTTGATGAACCTCATCACAGGGTATGATAAAAGTATTGTAACTGATATTGCAGGTACAACCAGAGATATTGTTGAAGAAACAGCAATTGTTAAAGATATTACACTTCATTTATCTGATACAGCAGGTATCAGAGATGCTGATAATGCAATTGAAAGAATCGGTGTTGATAAAGCAAAAAAACGTTTACTTAGTGCGGAACTTGTTATTGCAGTTTTTGATGCATCAAGTGAACTTTGCGATGATGACTTAGATCTTCTTTTACAGCTTAAAGATACTAACTGTATAGCTGTTATTAATAAGGAAGATTTAGATAATAAGATTGATATAGAAAAAATAAAAGAAGTTACCAAATATATCGTGTTTATGTCAGCGAAAAATTCGACAGGTCTTTCTGATTTTGAAGACGCTGTTGAGAAAATCGCAGGTACTGATAAGTTTGACTCTTCTTCTGCTGTTTTGTGTAACGAGCGACAGAGAAGTCTTGCTAAAAACGCTTTTGAGTCGCTGACTGAAGCTATTTCTGCTTTAGAACTTGGAATGACATACGATGCTGTGACAGTAGCATTAGAAGAAGCTATTTCTTATCTGTGTGAACTCACAGGTGAGCGTGTAACAGAAACTGTTGTAGATAATGTATTCCACAGTTTTTGTGTTGGTAAGTAATTTTTACACTGAGGTTTTATTATGAGTACATATTTTGCAGGAAATTATGATGTAGCCGTAATCGGTGCAGGTCATGCAGGTATTGAAGCTGCGCTTGCTGCTGCACGACTTGGCTGTAAAACTGCTATTTTTACAATAAATATGGATGCTGTAGGCAACTGTCCGTGCAACCCTTCTATCGGTGGCACTGCGAAAGGTCATTTAGTCCGTGAGATTGATGCCTTAGGCGGTGAAATGGGAAAAACAGCCGACGAGTGTTTCTTACAGATGAGAATGCTCAATTTGGGTAAAGGACCTGCTGTTCATTCTTTAAGAGCACAGATTGACAGAAGAAAGTATCAGGATGTAATGAAACATAAGCTTGAGCTTACTGACAATCTTGATTTACGTCAGGCTGAAATCACCGATTTAGAGAAAAACGAAGACGGTACATGGACGCTTACTACACGTATGCTCGCTCAATTTGTGGCAAAAACGGTAATTATTGCTACAGGAACATATTTGGGTGGTAAAATATTCATCGGCGAAGTAAGTTATGAATCAGGCCCTGACGGAGTATTTCCTGCTACTTACTTAGGCAAAAGTTTAAGAAAACTCGGTATCCCAACAAGAAGATTCAAAACAGGTACACCTGCACGAGTAAAGAGAAGTACTATAGACCTCGATAGACTTGAAGTACAAGAAGGTGACACACCACCCGTACCGTTTTCTTACGACACCGAGTCGCTCGGTGATAACAAAGTTGTGTGTCATATAAGTTATACTAACGAAAATACTAAGAAGATTATTTTAGATAATATTCATCGTTCACCGCTTTATGGTGGAAAAATCGAGGGTGTTGGTCCGAGATACTGTCCGAGTTTAGAGGATAAAATTGTCAGATTTGAACACAAAGAGCGTCATCAGCTTTTCATTGAGCCATGCGGTCTTGATACTGAAGAAATGTACCTGCAGGGAATGTCCTCTTCCCTTCCGGAAGAAGTACAGCTACAGTTTTATCACACCATACCTGGTCTTGAAAACGCGCTAATTATGCGACCTGCGTACGCTATTGAGTACGATTGCATTGACCCGACAACTATGAACGCAACGTTAGAATTCCGTGATTTCCCAGGACTTTATGGCGCAGGACAGTTTAATGGCAGCTCAGGTTATGAAGAAGCTGCTGCTCAGGGCTTAATTGCAGGTATCAATGCTGCACACAAGGTACTCGGTAAAGATGAATTCATACTAGATAGAGCCAGCTCATATATCGGCACTCTTATTGATGATTTGATTACTAAGGGTGCTAACGAGCCTTATCGAATGATGACATCAAGAAGTGAGTATCGTCTGATATTAAGACAGGATAACGCTGATACTAGACTCACCCCACTTGGATATAAGCTCGGTCTTATATCCGAAGAGCGTTGGAAACGTTTTAATGAAAAACAAAGACTCATTGACGAAGAGATGTATCGTGTAAAACACACAACCATACCTTCATCAGAAAAGCTGAACGAGATTCTTGTTTCACGTGAAACATCCCCTGTTGATGGCGGTATCAGATTGTTTGATTTATTAAAACGTCCACAGCTAAATTACAAAGTGTTGGAAGAAGTCGACATAGTCCGACCAAATTTGACTGACGCGATTTTTGAGCAGGTCGAAATCGCCATCAAGTACGAAGGATATATCAAAAAACAACTTGCACAAGTAGAACAGATGCGAAAACTCGAAGTAAAGACTTTGCCTGTCGATGTAGACTATAAAACGCTTTCTGGTCTTAGACTTGAAGCCCAGGAAAAGCTTAACCGTATCCGTCCTGCTAATATCGGTCAGGCGTCGCGTATCAGCGGTGTTTCGCCTGCAGATATCAGCGTGTTGCTTATCTGGCTTGCAAAACGCAGTCAGGAAAAAACTACAACAGAGGTAGAATGAGATGTTTAACGACATTTTAAGACAAAAAGCCATAGAGTCAGGTATAAACCTGACAAATGAGCAGATTGAAAAACTCAGAATATATTATGAGCTTCTGGTTGAATGGAATGAAAAAATGAATCTTACTGCTATTACAGAGCCTGAAGATGTAGCACTTAAGCATTTCTGTGACAGCATTTTATTGCTAAGTTACGCGGATATTCCAAACGGTAGTTCTCTTATCGACGTCGGTACAGGCGCAGGTTTTCCGTCGGTTCCTATTAAGATTGTACGCGAAGACATTAAGCTTTGTTTACTCGATAGCCTTAATAAGCGACTTGTATTCTTGCAGGAAGTTGTAAACAAACTCAGTCTTAAGGATGTAACGATTATTCATTCACGTGCTGAAGATGGAGCCAAAGACGAAAAACTAAGAGAAAAATTCGATTTTGCTACTTCTCGTGCTGTAGCACAGCTCAATGTGCTTTCAGAGTATTGTTTACCGTATGTTAAGGTCGGCGGTTCTTTTTTAGCTATGAAGGGTAAATACAGCGAAGAAGAAATCGAAAATGGCAAGTCTGCAATCAAAACTCTCGGCGGTAAAATCTGCAAGGTTGATACATATAATCTTATAGATTCGTCAGAACGAACTATTATAAATGTAAAGAAAATTGCAAAAACAGATAAGCGCTATCCGCGCACAGCTTCTAAAATAAAATCAAAAGCTTTATAAAATAAACGGCACATTCGACGGAATGTGCCGTTTTTCTATGTAATTAGTGTAAAGATTATAAAATATTCGCACAAATATCTACAAAATACAGACTGACTGTGTGGTATTATAATTTTGCGAGGACAACCTGTGAGGAGATTACGATGAGCTTTTTAAGCAAAGATGAAAACAAGGTGTTAATGTTACCGACAATTTCAATAAGGCCTAATAAAACTCAGCCAAGAAAGAACTTTGACGAACAAGCTTTGAAATCTCTGTCACAATCAATAGTACAGAATGGAATCCTCCAACCACTTTCTGTAAGGCGCATAAATGTTACTGAATACGAGCTGGTCGCAGGTGAACGCAGGCTAAGAGCAGCGGTTATGGCAGGAATAACAAAGGTTCCGTGCATAGTTGTCCGCTGTAGTGATAAAGAATCTGCCGTTTTCGCTCTTTTAGAAAACTTACAACGAAAAGAGCTTAATATGTTCGAGCAAGCTCGAGGAATCGCCCGACTTATCCGTAAATATGGTATAACACAGGAACAAGCGGCAATAAGTCTTGGTAAAAAACAATCTACCATAGCAAATAAGCTGCGACTTTTAAAACTCACATTTGATGAACAGGAATGGATTATTAGTGCTGATTTGTCTGAGCGACATGCACGAGCTCTACTTCGAATTAGCGATGAAACTGCACGTAGAAGTGCGTTGAGCCACGTAATCAGTGAAAATATGAACGTAAGTCAGACAGAAGCGTATGTTACAGATATTCTTATGAGACGCATACCTCCTCTCCCTCAAAGTGTAAAGAAGCAGGAGAAAAAAGTTGTAGTAAAAGATGTGCGCATATTTGTAAACACAATCAACAAAGCAGTTGATACAATGCGAATGTCGGGAATAAATGCAACAAGCAGTAAATGTGAAACCGACGATTACATAGAATATACAGTAAAAATCCCGAAAGCCCGGGAACGGGCATCGTAAAGCTTTCCCCATAGATGCGAGAGCATCTATCCACTCATACCCATTTCCTTATCTGAACCCCTTGCCAAAGGTCACGCGGAGTAACGCGTGGCCTTTTGGCGTTTGCAAGACTTCGCTCGCTTTAAAATTTGAAAGGTTTTGCATCTCGGACGCTTAATATGTGTTTCACGTGAAACAAATTTTGTAATTTATATCTGAAAAAACAAACTTTTTAATAAATATCGCTCAAAACACTTTAATTTCAAGTAAATTTGTGATAAAATCACTTTATAATGTGCAATTGTGGCACAAATCTTAAAAACAGGTGATTTTTTGGCAAAGGTTATAGCTGTAGCAAACCAGAAAGGCGGCGTCGGAAAAACGACCTCGGCGGTCAATATAGCTGCTGCTCTCGGTTTTAATAAAAAGAAAACGCTACTCATCGACGTTGACCCACAGGGAAACGCAACAAGCGGTGTCGGTATAGACAAGCGTTCGTGTAAGTTTACAACTTACGATTTACTTGTATCAGACACAAAGGCTAACGAGATTATCGTTAAAACAGCGTTTGATAATCTCTATGTTATGCCATCAGGCATTGATTTAGCGGCGGCTGAGCTTGAGATTATGGATTTTGAAAATAGAACATCAAGAATGAAACAGGCTATCGTTGGCATAAAAGCTGATTTTGATTACATCATTATTGACTGTCCTCCTTCCCTCGGTCTTATTACAACAAATGCGCTTACAGCGGCGGATACAATTTTAGTTCCGATTCAGTGTGAGTATTATGCACTAGAGGGTTTATCTCAACTTATGAACACAGTGCGACGAGTAAAGCGTCAGTCTAATCCTCATATAGATATTGAAGGCGTACTGCTTACGATGTACGACGGCAGACTCAACCTCACACAGCAGGTTGTCGCAGAAGTAAAGAGATTTTTCCCGAAAAAAGTCTTCTCAACGGTTATTCCGCGAGGAGTTAGACTTTCGGAAGCGCCGAGTTTTGGTATGCCTGTTATTTATTATGACAAATCGTGCAAGGGCGCTCACGCGTACCTTGATTTAGTAAACGAGATAATCAGAAAGGAGCGACAGTATGGCTAAGAAAATGGGCGGTTTAGGAAAAGGTCTTAACGCGATATTTTTAGAGAACGACACTGAAAACAGCAACGAAACCGTTACTCTCAGAATTTCAGAAGTTGAGCCTAACCGCGAACAGCCTCGAAAAGACTTTGACGAGCAGGCTCTCGCAGAGCTTTCGCAAAGCATTATGCAGTACGGCGTGTTACAGCCGATTCTTGTTCGTCCGATTATCGGAGGAGGATACCAGATTGTAGCCGGTGAGCGTCGATACCGAGCTTCCCGTATGGCAGGTCTTACTGAGATTCCTGCTGTTATCCGCGAGCTTACTGACGATGAGACAATGGAACTTGCGCTTATCGAAAACTTACAGCGTGAGGACCTCACTCCTATCGAAGAAGCAAAAGGTTACAAGGTGCTTATCGAAACATATCATATGAGTCAGGAACAGTTAGCGACAAGCATGGGCAAGTCTCGTTCTGCAATCGCTAATACAATGCGACTTTTACTTTTGCCTGATGATGTTATTGCTATGGTTGAGAGCAAAGAGTTGTCACAAGGTCACGCTCGCGCACTTTTATCGCTTGAGAATAAAGAACTGATGTCGACTGTTGCCAACGAAACAGTGAAAAAAGGTCTTTCTGTACGACAGGTTGAAAAGCTCGTTAAAGATATGCTGAAAAAGCCGGCGATTAAACAGAAAAAGGTTTCACCAAAGCCGTCATATTTTTCAGAGGTTGAGCTTGCACTTTCCGAGTATCTCGGCAACAAGGTTGTTGTCACTCCGTCAAAGGACGGCAAAGGTGGCACACTT
The DNA here is from genome assembly GCA_045532065.1 of Ruminococcus sp. Lineage (GTDB taxonomy): Bacteria > Bacillota > Clostridia > Oscillospirales > Acutalibacteraceae > Ruminococcoides. The sequence continues at coordinate 9,719 of JAZSFG010000019.1, forward strand.
TCAATTGAGTTCTACTCACCTGAAGAGCTTAAAGATTTAGCGAATAAGCTTGAAGACATTAAATAATATAAAATACCAAAATTTACCATACAAGGAGAAACAAAATGATTGATATTAAGTTTTTAAGAGAGAATCCTGACGTTGTAAAGGAAAATATTAAGAAAAAGTTTCAGGATTCAAAGCTCCCTCTCGTTGACGAGGTAATTGAGCTTGACGCAGAGAGTAGAAAAATCAAAGGTATGGCTGACGATTTAAGAGCTCAGCGTAATAAGTATTCAAAAGAAATCGGTAAGCTCTTCTCACAGGGAAAGAAAGAAGAAGCTGAAGAAATGAAGAAGCTCGTCACAGAAAAGGGTGAGGAGTTAGCGGCACTCGAAGCTAAAGAAGCAGAGCTTTCACAGAAAGTAACAGACATTATGATGATTATTCCTAACATCATCGACGAGTCAGTTCCAATCGGTAAGGATGACTCAGAAAACGTTGAGGTACAGCGTTACGGCGAGCCACTCGTTCCAGATTTTGAGATTCCATATCACACAGAGATTATGGAAAAGCTAAACGGTATTGACTTAGATTCTGCAAGAAAGGTTGCAGGTAATGGTTTCTACTACCTCATGGGCGATATCGCTCGTCTTCATTCAGCAGTAATTTCTTACGCAAGAGATTTTATGATTGACCGTGGTTTCACTTACGTTGTTCCACCATTTATGATTCGTTCAAACGTTGTAACAGGTGTTATGAGCTTCGCTGAAATGGAAGCTATGATGTACAAAATCGAGGGTGAAGACCTCTATCTCATCGGTACATCAGAGCACTCTATGATTGGTAAGTTTATTGATACAATCAACAAGGAAAGCGAACTTCCTTATACATTAACAAGCTACTCACCATGTTTCAGAAAAGAAAAAGGCGCTCACGGTATCGAAGAGCGTGGTGTATATCGTATTCACCAGTTCGAGAAGCAGGAAATGGTTGTTGTATGTAAGCCTGAGGAGTCACCAATTTGGTTTGAGAAACTGTGGCAGAATACTGTTGATTTATTCCGCACACTCGACATTCCTGTACGTACACTTGAGTGTTGCTCTGGCGATTTAGCTGACTTAAAGGTTAAGTCAATCGACGTTGAGGCATGGTCACCACGCCAGCAGAAGTACTTCGAGGTAGGTTCATGTTCTAACTTAAGCGATGCACAGGCTCGTCGTCTCAAAATCCGTGTACACGGCGAAGATGGTTCAAAATACTTTGCTCATACACTTAACAACACAGTTGTTGCACCACCTAGAATGCTCATTGCATTCCTCGAGAACAACTTGAACGAGGACGGCTCTATCAACATTCCAGTGGCATTAAGACCATATATGGGTGGAAAAGATAAAATCACACCATAAGATAAAAAAAGGAAACCGCCTGTAAAAACAGGCGGTTTTTGCGTAAAATGAGGTGAAAAAATGATTAAGAGATTTTTATGCATTTTTATTTGTGTGGTATTAGTTTTATTTCTATGTTCGTGTTCAAATAGCGAGATATCAAAGGAGCTTAATCTGAACGCAAAGCAAAAAGATGCTACGCAGACAACAAAAGAAATAAACGATTCGGTTTATTCAATGCTTGATTTTTCAGACAAGAGTGAGTATGAAAATGCAACTAGAGGTCTTATCGATGCGCCTGAGAGCCTTACTATAACTCGTGAAGATGTTGGTGTTGTATGGAGCCAAGATGCATACTCTTTTGTAGATAATAACACTGCTCCGGACACAGCGAATCCTAGTTTGTGGGAAAACACAAAAAACAATCATGTATATGGATTGTTTGAGGTTACAGACAGGATTTATCAGGTGCGTGGTTATGACCTCACAAACCTCACTGTTATTGAGGGCGATACAGGCTACATCGTGTTTGACCCGATGATGAGTGTAGAGTGTGCTCAAGCATCACTTGAGCTTGTATATGAAAACTTAGGTAAAAAACCGATAAAGGCAATTATTATTTCTCATAGCCATGTTGACCATTTCGGCGGAATTAAAGGTGTAATGAGCGAAGAACAGTGTGCTGACAGCTCGTTATCAATTGAAGAGCAGTTGAGTTCAGGAAAAATCCCGATTATTGTGCCTGACGAATTTGAAGAGTTTGCAGTTAGCGAAAACCTTTACGCAGGTGGTGCTATGCAACGCCGTGCAAATTACCAGTATGGTACGTTCTTGAAAGAGGGTGAAAAAGGGACTCTCTCAATGGGTATCGGAATGGCACAGTCATCAGGTTTATCAACATATATTTCTCCAACTTATGAGATTAAAGAAACTGGTGAAGTTTTAACTATTGATGGAGTTAAGCTTGAGTTTCAGTTAACACCAGGTACTGAAGCTCCAAGCGAAATGAATACATGGTTGCCTGACTTAAATGCATTATGGGTTGCAGAAAACTGTACGTCAACTCTGCATAACCTCTATACCCTAAGAGGCGCACAGGTGCGCGATGGCGAAATGTGGGCACGATATATTTTGGAAACTATATCACTCTATGGCGATGAAGTAGAAGTAGTTTTTCAGTCGCACAACTGGCCACATTGGGAAAACAAGAAAATCATTGAATATCTAACAAACACAGCCGCCGTATACAAATATATAAATGACCAGACACTTACATATATAAATCTTGGCTACACTTCAGATGAAATAGCTCATATGATAAAATTGCCAAGCGAGCTGGAAAAAATATGGTACACAAGGCAGTATTATGGTACAGTGGCGCATAACGCAAAAGCCGTGTACCAAAAATATATGGGCTTTTATGATGCTAATCCAGTTAGTCTTAATGCTCTTCCAAAGTCAGAGAGTGCAAAAAAATGGGTTGAATATCTTGGTGACACTGACGAGGTGCTCAGAAAAGCAAAAAAGGATTTTGACAAAGGTGAATATCAATGGGTAGCAGAAATCACGAACGTACTTGTGTATGCTGATCCTCAGAACACAGCTGCAAGATTTCTGTGTGCGGATGCACTAGAACAGCTTGGTTATCAGGCTGAGTCTGGTACGTGGAGAAATGTATATCTCAGTGGTGCACTGGAGCTAAGATTAGGTAATCAGGGCGAAAACTCAAAACCTGCCATATCATCAGGTGATTCGCTTCGCTGTATTTCAGCGGAAAGTATGCTTCAGTATATGGCTATAAAGCTTGATAAAGAAGCTCTTAAAAATGAAACATTTACAATGAACATAATGTTGTCAGATACTAAAGAAGAGTTTTCTGTTCTAATTAAGAATGGTGTGTTTATGCAGTTTGATGAAAAATATTATAGTAATGCAGATGTAGAAATAACATGCCCGAAAAACGCCCTGTTTTTGATTTTAAATAACGATAAAAAGTCAATTGAAAAAGCTGTAAATATCAAAGGCGATGCAAAAAAGCTTTACTTGCTGTCAGAAAATATGAATACATTTGACGCGTCGAAATCGTATTTTAATATCATAGAACCATAAGAAAACCCGCCTGTTTTTACAGGCGGTTTTAGTTTATATAAATATTTTATTGAGTATCGACTTTTTCGTACTCATAATCATTGATTTTTATTTTATCAGAGTTTATAAATTCGATTTTGAGCTCTCGTGAGCCACCCTCTTTTTCTGTAACCATATAGTACATAGTAATGGTGCCATCTTCACACGAGTATTTGCAATCGATTGTTGCGTAATTCATCATATCGGTGATGACTGCTGTGTTGTCTTCGTTAAAGCGGTAGCACTCGTAAGATGACTGACTCTGCCAGTCACCAAGAAGCTTTTTATTGAGCTTTAATTCATCAGGAGCTTCGATTTTTATTTCCGGCATTGTAGCTCTAATGAATTCGTAAGAAGATTCATCACTTTTGAGAACCATCTCGTCACCGCTGAAAGTAACTTTGTAGTCGTTGTATAAAAAGTTTGGAACGTCGATTTCGTAGTAGTCTTCGTCATCGTAGTAGTCGAAATATCCGTACACGGTGGTTGTGCCCCATTTTGCGAAGGCGTCGCCGTTTTCATCGAAAATGAAGTAGCAGTCTTCGTTTATATCTTCGCATACCCAAGTGCCGATAATAGTGTTATCTGAATTCTCTGTTTGTGCTTGTGTCGGAGGCTGTGTTTCCTGTGTATCTGAACTCTTATTACACGCAGAAAGTGAAATCAAGAAAAATATGCAAATTAAAATAGAAAAAAGTCGTTTCATATCGCACCTCTGTACAAAACTTTGACTAGAATTTCTGTCATTACTCATAATTTTAAGTACACAAATAACAAAAGTCAATAAATTTTTAAAAAAGCGTGATTTTGCCTTGCAAACAGCTCAATCGTTTGATATAATAATTGTTAAAAAATCGGGGAGTGGTATCAATGATTAATCGTTCATTTGAAGAGAAATTTGTAAAAGAAGCTTTAACATTTGATGACGTGTTGCTCATCCCTGGCGAAAGCAACGTTGAGCCAAAGCACGTTAACGTTGAGACTTATCTCACAAAGAAAATCAAACTCAATACACCGCTTATGACTGCTGCGATGGATACAGTTACTGAATCTGATATGGCTATCGCTATCGCACGTGAAGGCGGCATCGGTATTATCCACAAGAATATGTCAATCGAACAGCAGGCAGATATGGTTGACCGTGTAAAGCGTTCTGAAAACGGCGTTATTACAAATCCGTTCTATCTCGCTCCAAACAACACTATCCGTGAAGCTGACGACCTTATGCGTAAGTATAAGATTTCAGGTGTTCCTATCTGTGAGGGCACAAAGCTCGTAGGTATCATCACAAACCGTGACTTAAAGTTTATGGATGACCTCGATTTCGATCAGGAAATCGCTGGTGTTATGACTAAAGAAAATCTCGTTACTGCTCCTGTAGGCACAAACCTCGAGCAGGCTCAGAAGATTTTAAGAACACATAAAATTGAAAAGCTCCCTATCGTTGACGAAAACGGCAACTTAAAGGGCCTTATTACTATCAAGGATATCGAGAAAACTGTTCAGTATCCTAATTCAGCAAGAGACGAAAAAGGCAGACTTCTCTGCGGTGCGGCTATCGGCGCAACACCTGATGTTTTAGAGAGAGTGCAGGCTTTAGTTGATGCACAGGTTGACGTGCTCGTTTTAGACTCTGCTCACGGTCACAACTCAAATGTTATCAATTCAGTTGCTAAGGTTAAGAAAGCTTTCCCTGACGTACAGCTCATCGCAGGTAATATTGCTACAGCTGAGGGCGCACGCGCACTCATCGAAGCTGGTGCTGACTGTGTTAAGGTTGGTATCGGTCCTGGTTCTATCTGTACAACACGTGTTGTTGCAGGTATCGGTGTACCACAGATTACAGCTATTTTTGATGCAGCTAAGGCTGCTGCTGAATACGGCGTTCCTGTTATCGCTGACGGCGGTATCAAGTACTCAGGTGATATCGTAAAAGCTCTCGCTGCCGGTGCTTCAGTATGTATGGTTGGTTCACTCGTAGCAGGCTGGAAGGAGTCTCCTGGTGATACAGAAATCTATCAGGGCACACAGTTCAAGGTTTAGCGCGGTATGGGTTCACTCGGCGCTATGAACAAGGGTAGTTCCGACAGATACTTCCAGGCTAAGAACCAGAAGTACGTTCCTGAAGGCGTTGAAGGTCGTGTACCTTTTAAGGGTCCTCTTTCTGATACAATTTATCAGATGATCGGTGGTCTTAAATCAG
>JAZSFG010000061.1:0-14642 GCA_045532065.1 Ruminococcus sp.
ATTGCGTTTTTCGGGCATACACTATAACAAGCAGCACAACCTGTGCAATCGATGTGGTTTTCTATTTTCTTAGTCAAAACATCACTCCTAGATAAATTACTAAGTATTAAGCGTCAATCACCATCGATAAGTTTTTCTACTTTTTCTATTTCTTCGATATTCGAGTAGTCCTTACTAAGCACATTTTTCTTAAGCTCATCAACTGAAAACTCACCCATAAGGAGTGCTTTGAGTCCGTTATAGATGCCCTCAGTAGAGTTGTCAACAATAATTCCATCGACTTTATCCCTGATTTGCTCTCTTGCTGAAGAATACTCAGTAACAAGCACCGGAAGTCCTACCATAAAAGCCTCTGTTACTGCCATAGGCTTACCCTCGAAACGTGACGGCAAAAAAAACATCGTCATATCTTTAAGATACTTAAGCGGATTTTTCTTCATCCCAAGAGGGAATATTACATCACTTAAACCGTTCTCTTCTATCATACTCTTAAAAGCAGGCATATCCTGACCATCGCCGAAAACATACCATGCGATATTTTTGAGCAAGCCCTCGTTGTAAAGCTTTGCCATCGCCTCAACTGCTCTATCAAGTCCCTTGGAACGGAAATTTATGCGGCAAGTAGATACTAAATTGATTTTATTTCTATCTACACTAAAATCGCTTTTTTCGTCAGCCATAGAACGTACATATTCGGTGGACAGAATATTCTCAACAACACAGGTTCTACTCGAGAGCTCAGGAAAAGCCTTGTCAAAATCGACTTTGCAATCCTCAGACACAAGCACAATTCTATCGAATGCCGACATAGCTTCGCGATCATAATCAGGGTTGAATTTGCTGTCTGCATAATTTATGTGAATCCACGCAAGCTTGCGTTTAGCGTTGATATGTCGTGCAACAAATTTACATCTGTCACCCTCTAAAAACGCAATAGCGACATCGTATTCACCCGGAACTTCTCTGAAGAACTCCGCGCCTTTCATTTCCATATACTGTGCAAGATGTATAGGCACACCGCTTTCTTTAACTATTCGCTTTCCCTTCAAATATGTAAGCATATATTTAGGAGATAAAAAACGATGCAACTTGTCCTTTTTAGGGTCAGTATATTTTTTTGCAGGCGGTAACAAATTTACTTTTTCGGGGATTTTATCTAGCAACTCGCCACTATGTAAATTAAGCAATAAATCTACATCATATTTTTCGTAGTCAATTCTATTAAGAATTGATAGCAAACTCGTCGTGCTACCACCTATCATCATAGCAGGATAAGCTATGATGAGCTTTTTGCGCTGTGCCATTATTTGCCCAACTTTCTTTTTATCTTCCCAAATAGTTCACCAAATCCTTGGTGCCTAATAATTAAAAACGACTTCTCTATATGTCTGTAAAATTTAACCATCGGGTAGCCATAACCCATAAGTCTAAACAACGCCTTCTGATATTCGACATCGTTAATCACATACTTTGGATGTTTAAGTGGAAATTCGATATCAAAAGTTTTCATAGTATAAATTCTTCTGAGTCCCTTAGGAATAAGAGATAAATCCGAAGCGGAATGAGTGCTACCCTCTGGTGTGTTACCTATATTAAGAATCATATTCTTAGTAGGAACAATATTGAGTCTGTGATTCGTATACTGGCACAATCCGTTGATTGTCTCGTAATGCTCTACACCGCTTGCGCGATTATTATACCATGTTTTTGATCTACCTTTAGGGTTAGCGTTCTGCTGTTCCAGATAAGTAAAAAGCTTCTTCTTAGAAAACTCGTCATCTAGCAAGTCGTATTTTGGCTCCCACTCGTCAACTACTCTTTTCCATGTAGCCCAACCCCAGATAGAACCTGTTTCAGTAAACAGATATGAGTATGGTGAATCAAAAGTTTCAAGGTTATTCATACCACAAATCATATTTATACGCTGATCATCAGCGTATTTGTCTAGGAGCTCCTTACAGAATGGGAAGAAGCTCTGGCTAGGGACATCATCATCCTCTATAACAATACATCTGTCTACGTGCTCAAAAGCCCACTTCTGCGCTATATACTCAGAAGGGTCACATCCGAAGTTTTTCTCCTGAAATTTAGTATGAAGTTCACACTCCCAGTCTATGTCGAGTGCAATTTCACGACACCTAGCTACACCGATAGCATCTTTTTCGTTGCCCTCTCTTGCACCATCCTGATACAAGAACAGCTTGCTAGGTCTTGCTTTCTTTACCTGTTCAAAAACCTTTGAAAAACATCCCGGTCTGTTAAAGAAAATCAATAGTACAGCAACATCAATATTATAAGGTTGTTTATTCATTATTATCCTCCAAAATATAATTAATAAAATACTATCATTTATTTGATTTTAACGACTCAGAAACTATTTTCGGTGCTTCAATTTCGACCAATCCTACCAAACAGAAGAAAGAAAATACCGGCATACACAAAACTATAGTAGCGGTACATGCAATAAGACAAATTACGATTCTAAGCGATATTGATAAAAACGGTACTGTGTCCTTATTTCTTCCTAAAAGCTGGAGAAAGTTTATATACCAGTACAGGCCTAAAACACCAAAGTAAGCAAACACATAACCCCACTCAGAATCAACCTGAACTGCAAAAGACGACGAAAGACTACCTGTAACAAAGTATATTGGATTAGCATTTTTTAGGTAAGCTGTTAGACCACTCAATTTATGTCCTACTGACGACTCCACGCCAGCAGAAACATCAAATATTCTGTAGTTTTCCTGAAGAGTGTCCATATTCAATAAAAGTAAAACTACTCCAACCGCTAAAATCAACCATTTTATATTTCCAATACTTTTGTCCAGAACAAAATAAACAAGAACAATAGCAACTGCTACAATAAATGTTGTTCTCGAACCTGTGAGCAACAACGACCAGATGCAGATAACAGCAAACAGGTAATTCAAAAGCGATGGCTTTTTGATATTAGCCTGCAAAATGACACACAACACAGAACAAGGGATAACCATATATACATTAGGGTTCATATAAATAGAACCTGATCTGAAATTTGCAGTTCCGTACTTGGTGGTCGCAAGATTCAAGTGAGTATCACTACCCACAAGATAATACTGCCTTATAAAGTCATTAACCCACTCGACATCGTTAAACTGCAAAAGCTGTATCGTGAAATTAAACAATAAAATTGCTATAGAAATCCAATAAATACACTTAAATGGAACTTTGTAGTCATACACGACCATAATCAACAATATATAGAAAGCAAATCGTTGTAGCTCATGTAAAGTCACAGAAAAATTAGCAGACCCCTCTACTAAAACGACCGTTATCCACGGCAGTAACACACTTGCTATCATGGCTAAAAATATAGGCATCATTTTCTTGTGCAGTTTGGAATTTCTTCTGTCTTTAAACACAAACAGAAGGGCTGCTACACCAAGCCTCAACAAATTACCTGCTGTTGTCAGCGGTATTAAAGTGAGCAAAGCGATAATAAATATTGGTACATAATTGTACTTTTTATTCTGTTCTTTTCTCTGTTCTCTGCTCTCTAATATAGCACTATTAAATTTTCTTCTGAATGCTATACCCATAATGGAACTCCAATTTATTTCTTAGTACTCAGGACCTCTTGTCTTATTCTTTCCCAACTACTTATACTTTCTTTTTGAACACTGTTTTGTGCTCTGTTTCGGACGATTTCTCCGCTTATTACTTTTTTCATCAGCTTTGCAAGCTCATGTGGCTTAAACGGGTCAAAAAAGTACGCGTTTTCATAGTTTTCCAGCACCTCTGTAGAAAACGGGCAGTCTGACGCAAGCACAATCGAATTCATCAACCTTGCTTCTAACATAGGCAAACCAACCGTCTCAACATACGACGGAAAAAGAAGTGTAGTTTTGTTGTACTGACTAAGCAAATCTTCTCGAGTCAATCTACCTTTACATTCAATACACTCAGGAAGGTCTTTAAGTTCTCCGTCAGACACAGTTAGAATAACCTTCAAGTCGGTTACTCCATCTTTTTTAAGAATTTTGCAAGCTTCTATAATACAATCATTGTTTTTGTAAATATTATCCGCTGTAGGATAGAAAAAAACTTTTTTATCAAAAACGCCGTCTACAATATAAGGCTCAAGATCCTCAACATCCGGCATTATGTTCACGATTTTTTTATTGCTGATTTTTGTTTTTTCTACAACAGCTTCTCTCATCCATCTCGACTGAACGATTACCTTGTCTGCTTTTTTTGCAGAACGGTGAATAAGCTGACCTATCAGCTTCTGGTACACAGCGCTGACTCGCTCTTCGCTCTTGAAGAACGAAAATCTTTTCATTTTCGTATACGGAAGAGACTGGTGAATATATGTGCACTGCGGAGCTTTAACATTAAAAGTGATGATATTCTGAAGCGAAAATACAACATCGGGCTTTAAGCTGTCCACAAACTTTCTGCCTGTGAACAAATCAAAAAAGAACTTCTTGATTCCGCTGTTTTTTATATCTTGTCTGACAATTATTTTTACATTATCAGTTTCCTCAAAGTACTTGTCACCTAAAAGAAAAATCCACTCGTTTTCTTTGTCATTTTCACACACATAGGTATAAAAGCCTTTGAGTATAGTCATCGCTCCGCCGTATGATGCGGCAATATCATTTACGACAATTCTCACTGCATACTCCTCATAATAATCTGATAGCTGTCTTTTACGTCGTAGTTATCTTTTAGCACCTGAAACACCTTTTCTTTATCAACTTCAAGCTGTGATAAAGCCTTCACTTTTTCTACAAAAGCGTTTTCATTGTTGCTGTAACAAAAATCTCCCACACCGTTTGACTTCACGAAATCACCCATATCAGTAACCTCGTCAGTTACACATAAAACAGGAATTCCTGCTTGTAAATAAGAAAGAAGTCTAGACGGATAATTAGGTATTGTGAATCTATAGTCAAGGAAAATCATACCCACATCACAGCTACCAATCATTTTGTCGTAATCTTCCTTCGGTAAACGTTTCATAACCTTAACATTGTGTGGTTTTTCTTCCTGCACGAATTTTTCAAGCTTATGGTACTGTGTACCATCACCAACGATAAGGAAGTATGCGTCTGTATCAGAAGCTTTTTTTAAGCACTTAATCAGAAAATCGATACCCTGTGGTTTCCCGAGATTTCCGCCATAAACAAAAATTTTCTTATCAAGCGGTAAGTCGTATTTGCTTCTAAGCTGAGCTCTTTGTTCATCACTTGCGCTCATATCAATCGGTTCTACACTGTTCGGACACACTTCAACAATAGACTTATCCACATCTTTGTTGTGATTCACCACATAGTCAACATTAGCCTGTGACATACATCCGATTCTGTCCGATACCTCGTACAGCTTCTTTTCTTTATTTCTGAAAACCTTATAGATAATGCTCTTAAGTCCGGTGCTCGACAACATTCCGAGGTCAACCGAATTCTGAGGATTAATGTCTTTGAGTAACAGATATGTTCTAGCACCATCACGCTTTTTAACAAAGTTAACTGCTTTTGAGAAAGTAATCGGCGGTGTTGAGTACATAACAAGGTTAAACTTCACATCTTTAAAATACTTTTTAATACCTGAAACATACGCAGACTCCAGCGTAAGAGTAGTTATACCTTTTTCAATCAGGTTTGTTTTTTGAATATTGCCGATTTTGAGTCTGAGGATAGTGGTGTTATCCTCTTTAACGACATAAGTTTTCTGCTTATTCCTACGCTCTATAGGAGAAACAACATACAGCTTATGTCCGTTTTTTTCAAATTCTCTTAATAAGTCTGTGTACAGATTTCTCTGCTTTATCGACTCAAATTCAAGCAATGTCAAAAAAAGTATGTTCATAGCTTTATCCTTTTACTTTAGACTTTTTTATCGCAACAATCAGTTTCTCAACCAAGTTAATCAATAATATTCCGACTTACTTCTCCCCGATTAACCTTGCAGGCACTCCAACGTAAGTTCCGCTTTTTGCTATATCTTTTACAACCACAGCGCCTGCGCCTATCATACAGCCATCGGTAATTGTGATGTTATTACTCACCACAGCGCCTGCACCGACCCATGTGTGATTACCGATTTTCACAGTTCCTGCGAGATGAGTTCCCACAGACACATGAGTAAAATCACCTAAAACATTATCGTGATCTACAGACGAACAGGTGTTCACGATACAGCCTCTACCAACAGTTGTGCACGGATTAATAACCGCACCAGCCATAACGACAGAACCGTCCCCGATGGTCACGTCCTCTCCTATTACAGAAGCAGGGTGTATGAGGGTGACTATTTTTTTATCAGACTGTGTTAATTTATCAAAAACCTTTTCTCTGACTTTCGAGTTGCCGATAGCGACAAAAAACTCACAATCAAGCTGAGCTATAGAGTCGCTGGTACCAACAACATCATAGTGACCACATTTTACTGTGTCTTTGTTATCGTCGAGAAAAACGATGTTATCATATCCATTTAGCCTTGCTATATCAGCCACGACTTTTCCGTGACCGCTGGCTCCGATAATTACTAATTTCTTCATACTTGTGCCGTTTCTTTTTCTGTTTCTTTAGTTCCTTTAAATTCTTCCATAGTGACACTTGTGTCGGACGTAATACCTTCTCTTTTGAAAAACGCCTTGAATACTGTGTCAAAAATGATTTTCATATCACCTTTGAATGTGATGTTATCAACGTAGTGTACGTCCATCTTGAACTTTTCTTCCCACGTTACGGTATTTCTTCCGTTAACCTGTGCGTAACCAGACAATCCCGGTCTTACCTCGTGTCTTCTGTGCTGTTCTTCGTTGTATAAATCGAGGTACTTGCACAAAAGCGGACGTGGTCCGACAACAGACAAAGTTCCGTTTAAGATATTGATAACTTCAGGCAATTCATCAAGACTTGTAGAACGCAAAAACTTACCAAATTTAGTGAGTCTTACTTCGTCAGGAAGAAGTTCTCCGTTTTCGTCGCGTTCATTCGTCATAGTACGGAATTTATATAATTTGAAGATTTTTTCATCTTTACCCGGTCTGTCCTGAGTAAAAAGTATCGGTGAGCCGAAATTGATTAACACTAAAAAAGCAACAATCAGAAACAGCCACCAAAACACTGTAACCGCAAGAACACCACATAAAATGTCGAACGGTCGTTTAAAAACACGTTCATATACCCCACGAGGCTTGTGTTTACCCTTCATCTTTTCCCCCAAAAAATCACTCAAAACAACTGCGGATAATATTGATAATCTGATCCTGCTCAGCAATCGTCATCTTTATGTCAGATGGCAGGCAGAGTCCTCTGTCAAAAATATCTCTGCCGGCATTAACGCTTGTATCTTTTCTACCATCGCCGACAACAGTAACGAAATCGTTGTTTATGTAAATCGGCTGCATGTGCATGGGCTTCCAGATTGGACGACCCTCAGCGTTATACTCCGCAAGAGTTTCTAAAATCTCAGTAGGACAAGTCTTTTCAGGCTCTTTTGTGTATGAAGCAGTTAATGCACCGCGTGTCTGTTCACACATCGCCTCTTTGTTAATCATCATACAGGAAAGCCAGAAGTTAGGCTCGCTGTTTTCTTCGTCGTATGGATTCATAATTACAGGAAGGTCCTTAAAACCCTCTTTGTATCTGTCGTAGATAGCTTTTTTCTTTGAGATGTGCTCGTTAAGATACGGGAGTTGTCCTCTTACTACACCTGCGATTACGTTACTCATTCGGTAGTTATAGCCTAATTCCTCGTGCTGATACCACGGAGCTGGCTCTCGCGACTGAGTAGACCACTTTCTCACCTTGTCTGCAGCAGCTTTATCGTCTGTTAAGAGCATACCGCCCGATGAGCCTGTGATAATCTTATTGCCGTTGAACGAAATACAGTTGAATGCACCGAAAGTACCTGTCTGCTCGCCTTTGTATGTAGCGCCAAGTGATTCAGCGGCATCCTCCACAAGAATAGCGCCGTGTTTTTCACAGATTTCTCGGATTTCGTCGATTTTCGCAGGAACGCCGTAGAGGTGTACAAGTACAACGACCTTAACTTCAGGGTGAAGCTCAAAAGCTTTTTCAAGCGCTTTAGGATCCATATTCCATGTGTCGTACTCGACGTCTATAAAAACAGGAATACCACCCTCATACACTACAGGGTTAACTGTCGCATCAAAAGTCATATCGGAACAGAATACTTTTTCGCCACGTTTAACTCCCGCAAGTTTTATCGCCATGTGCAAGGACGCTGTACCCGCAGACAAACCTACTGCATATTTACACCCTACATATTCACAGATGTTTTTCTCCACTTCCTCGATATTTGCACCCGCTGTGGACATCCAGTTTGATTCGTAAGCCTCAGTAATATACTTAAGCTCATCTCCGTGCATAGTAGGTGTAGCTAACCAGATTTTGTTCTCAAAAGGTTTGTTTTGCATAAGCATCCTCCAATTTTTAAAAGCCCGTTTTTTCCGCGATTTTTCAGCGTTTTAATTTTCACAAAGTCGCAACTAGGCACATTAACCCATACTTTGTCTTATTTTACTACAAAACTAATATATAGTCAACAAAAACTTACAAATTACGTGCCTGTAAAAAGCTGTGTTTTTGCGCTTTTTTCAGGTATAATTTTCCATCGTCCTTTCATATAATTTATCACAACAATTCGGAGGTAATTTATGAAAGGAAATGTTGAAGAACGCGCAGTACAGCTCGGCAAATACATAGCAAAAAACCACGCGACAGTACGCCTTGCCGCAAAAAAATACAACGTCAGCAAATCAACCGTCCATAAAGACGTCAGCGAAAGGCTAAAACACATCAACGCTTCCCTCTTCAAAGAGGTCAGAAAAGTACTTGATTTAAACAAAGAAGAGCGTCATATCCGCGGAGGTATAGCCACTAAAGAAAAGTACAGAAAAATGGCGGATAAATCGAAATAAACACTTTTGCAGGCAAGGGTTACCCTCTGCCTGCTTTTTTCTATATTTAAACTTTTTGTAAATAACATATATACCGTTAACTTTTTTCTTTACTTTAGGAAGCGATAGTAGTATAATTAGCGTGGTATTATGTACACACAAGGAGATGTGTTTTATGATGAACATTCCGTTCTCTCCGCCTGACATCACTCAGGCTGAAATTGACCAGGTAGTCGAAGTGCTCAAAACAGGTTGGATTACTACCGGCCCTAAAACTAAACTCTTCGAACAGCAAATCGCTAAAATGTGCAACACGCAGAAGGCTGTTTGCCTTTCTTCACAGACCGCTTGCGCCGAAATGACTCTTCGTATCTTAGGCGTAGGTCCTGGGGATGAAGTTATTGTACCTTCATATACATACACTGCTTCCGCATCTATCATCTACCACGTAGGTGCTACTCCTGTCCTCATTGACTGCAAAAAAGACAGCTACGAAATGGACTACGAGCAGGTTGAGAAAGCTATTAACGAGAAAACCAAGGTCATCATCCCTGTTGATTTAGCAGGCATAGTGTGCGACTACGACAAGATTTTTGAAATTGTCGAGAGAAAGCGCTCACTGTTTCGACCTTCGGACAACCCTATCCAGTTTGCTATCGGCAGAGTTATCGTTATGAGTGATGCTGCTCACGCTTTCGGTGCACAGTGGCACAACAAGATGTGCGGTGAAATCGCTGACTTCACAAATTTCAGCTTCCACGCAGTTAAGAATATGACTACTGCTGAGGGTGGCGCCGCTACTTGGAGAGAGATTCCGGGTATCGACTCAAACGAAATATACAAGAAATTTATGCTGATGACTCTTCACGGTCAGACAAAAGACGCTTTTGCTAAAAACAAGGGCACATCGTGGGAATACGACGTTGTTGACACTCAGTACAAATGCAATATGCCTGATATTTTGTCTGCTCTCGGCCTTGCTCAGCTCGAGCGTTATCCGAACATGTTAAGCAGAAGACATCTGCTTATAGAAAAATATAACGATGCTTTCAAAGACCTTCCTGTCGAAGTTCTTAATCACTGTGACTCTACCCATTGTAGTAGCGGTCATCTGTATTTTGTTCGCTTCACAGGCAAGGACGCAGAATACCGCAATGCTTTCTACGACAAGATGAAGGAAAAAGGCGTTATGTGTAACGTACACTTCAAGCCGCTTCCGATGTTCACCGCGTATAAGGCAAAGGGCTTTGATATCAAAGACTTCCCTAACGCTTACGCTCAGCACGCAAACCAGCTCACACTTCCAATGAACACCGTTATCACAGACGAAGAAGCTGACTATGTAATCAAGTGCTTCATCGATACTTTTAACGAGCTTTCATAACCGCTGTGTATATCACAGCCTTTTATTTAGAGTGAACCTAAAGGCTGTCAAAAAGACAGCCTTTGTTTTTTCAAAAAAACTACACGTTTTGTTCTTAATTTATTCATTTTTATGTCAAAATTTGTATTATACTTAACATAAGTAAATGAACCTATGGAGGGATTAATATGAACAATGGTAAAATTCTCATCGTTGACGATGACACCAATATATGCGAGCTTCTCAGACTTTACATAGAAAAAGAGGGCTATTCGACAGTGCTCGCACACGACGGCGAAAAGGCAATCGAACTTTTTAACAAAGAACAGCCTAACCTCGTGCTTTTAGACATTATGCTCCCGAAGCTCGACGGTTGGCAGGTATGCAGAGAAATCCGTAAGACTTCTGACTGCCCTATCATCATGATTACCGCGAAAGGCGAAGTTTTCGACAAGATTCTCGGTCTCAAGCTCGGTGCTGACGACTACGTTGTAAAGCCATTCGAAGCAAAAGAGGTTGTCGCAAGAATCAGAGCCGTACTCAGAAGAATCATCTCTACCGATGAAGAAAGTGTGAAAGAAGTCAACTGGGATAAGCTTTCCATCAACTTAACAAACTACGAATTAAAAGTTGACGGCGAGGTTATTGACACTCCACCTAAGGAAATGGAGCTTTTATACCACCTCGCGAGCAACCCTAACAAGGTTTACACACGTGACCAGCTGCTCGACCAGGTATGGGGCTTTGAATATTACGGCGACAGCCGTACAGTCGACGTTCACGTCAAGAGAATCAGAGAAAAAATCGACGGTGTTTCCGACAAATGGGAGCTTCGCACCGTATGGGGAGTAGGCTACAAATTTGAAGTCAAAGGCTAATAAATCGACATTCACCTTGCGTCGTTCTATATTTCAGAAATACTTGAGTGTAAGCCTACTGATTATCATAATCTGTATGGTTTCGCTCGGTGTTACTATGCTGTTTTTCGTCTCGAACTACTGGGAAAATGAAAAACGTGAAAACCTAATAGAAAATGCTAATCAGGTTGCTCAGGCTATCGTTATGTCGTCGGATTTCAATGCTGAAAATCACACTATCGTTATCAAAGACCCTGACCTGTTCACGGTGACTATTTCCACTATCGCACAGAGTGTCAACGCGGATATTTTCGTCGTCAACAACAAAGGTCAGCTTCAGTACTGTTCCGAAGCAAGCGAATGTACTCACACAAACGCTACATTATCGTCTAACATCTTAGGTCAGACAGTAAATCAGAACTTCTTTGAACACGGCGACCTCGAGGGTTTCTACGACAACACTTACTACACAGCAGGAGCTCCTGTTGTTGTAAACACTGACGGAGTTAACGAAGCGGTTGCTTTCTGCTACGTTTCCACTAAATCCGCTTTCGTCGCAGGTCTTACGATGACGATGATGAGAATGTTCATCACAGCGGCGATTATAACTATGCTTTTTTCGCTCGTTTTAATAGGAATTCTGAGTTATCGTATGGCAAAACCTCTTCGACAGATGTCGAGTGCTGCGAAAAAATTCGCCGTCGGTGACTTCTCCACAAGAGTAGAAGTAAACGGCGACGACGAAATTGCCGAACTTGCGACAGCGTTTAACAATATGGCTGACTCACTTAATTCAAGCGAAAGTATGCGTCGAAGCTTTATCGCAAACGTATCCCACGAACTTAAAACCCCGATGACTACTATCGCTGGCTTTATCGATGGTATGCTCGACGGCACTATCCCGAAAGAACAGCACAGCCATTATATGAACATCGTTTCACTCGAAGTTAAGCGACTCTCCAGACTCGTTCAGTCGATGCTGTCGCTCTCGAGAATCGAAAACGGTGAGCTGAAATTACACAAACAGGATTTCGAGCTTTTCTCGGTTATCGTCAACGTCCTTGCGGGCTTTGAGATGCAGATTTCACAGAAAAATATTGAAATCAGGGGTCTTGAGAACTTCGGTCAGCTAAAAATCGAAGCCGACCCTGACCTTATTCATCAGGTTATTTACAATCTGATTGAAAATGCTGTTAAATTCACTAACGAAAACGGCTACATCTCGTTTTCCGCTCTGGAGACTAAATACGAAATCTCCATTTCTATCGAAAACAGCGGTCCGGGTATCCCACCCGAAGATATTCGCTACATTTTCGACCGATTCTATAAAACCGACAAATCCCGAAGTGTGGACAAAAAAGGTATGGGTCTCGGTCTTTTTATTACAAAATCTATTATGCGTTTGCACGGCGGTCATATATTTGTCGAGTCACAACCTGACAAGTACTGTCGTTTTACGATTAAGTTGCCGTCTGTGCCACCTATCGTGAAGCAGACTCCATCACAATATATCGACACCACAGCAAACACTAAACCGGAGGAATAAACTATGGACGAATTTTTACGCGACGTTGACCCTATCGACGAGTACGCTCCTATTTCACAGGACAACGCTCAAAAGGGCGACTTTGAAGCTGAAAACACACAAGAAAATACCACAGAGTACAAAACTGTAACGGTTGACACAGCAGACGACGATGACACATTCGATGCTTTTGACAAAGCTCAAAACACCGCTCCTGTTTATAGTCAGCCGGTTCCACCTACACCACCTGTTGCACCTACACCTGTTGCGCCGTCGTATACTCCACCATACACAGCTCCACAGCCACAGCAGGTTTCACAGCCACAGTACGTGCCACAGCAACCACAAAACAGAGGATACGCTCCTTATCAGCCTGCTTCTCCTGCACAGCAACAGCAAACATATCAGGCACCACGTGCACCATATCAGCCACCTAAGCCTGCTCAGCCTGCAAATGTGCAGTACACAGCTCCTCAGGCTCCTGCATACTCTCAACAAAATTATCAGTATGCTAATAATCCACAGCAACAGCCTCCACGTCAGGCTGTAAGTTATGCTCAGCCTAACCCGTATTACACACCTCAGGCTCCACAGACACCACAACCACCACGTGCAAAAACTCCAACCCGCACAAAGGTGCTCATCGGTATTCTCATTGGCCTACTCGCTGTATTTATGCTCAGCTTTTTTGTAAGCTGTTCGCTACTCACAGCAGGCAAAACAGATAAACTCCACTTTGACAATCCGCTTTCAGGATACGCTACTGAACCTGAGTACGACGAGTTTTACGATGATTATGGCACTTCACCATACTTCGATTTCGGTCCTTCATATCAGGGCGACTACTTCAAAGAAGACGTAGTTTTACAAGCTGACGAAGGTCAGACACAAGAGCGTGAGGAAGACTTGAAAAACAACACTTACGCACCTGATAAAGACGCAAAAGGTATTAACATCAAAGCTCTTCCTAAAGATAAAGACAGCAAAAAGTACACAACACAGAGTGCGTACAACGCAGTAACAGACAGCGTTGTTTCCGTCACTTGTTACGAGGATAAAATCACTCTTGAAGACGAAGACATCATTGGCGAGGGTACCGGCACAGTTATTTCAAGCGACGGTTACATTGTCACTAACAGCCACGTTATCGGCGATACAAAAGCGTACAAAATCAATGTCACTTTAAACAACGGTGACGATTACGGCGCAAAAGTTGTCGGATACGACACTCGTACTGACCTCGCTGTTCTTAAAATCGATGCTAAAAACCTCAGCTATGCTGAATTTTCTGACTCTTCCCTTGTTGAAGTGGGTCAGGACATCGTCGCTATCGGCAACCCCGGTGGCTCAAGCTTCCAGAATTCTCTTACAAAAGGTATCGTTTCCGCTGTTGAGCGTGAGCTCGATTTAGGCGCAAATGTTACATATATCCAGATTGACGCAGCAATAAACCCTGGTAACTCGGGCGGCCCGCTGTGCAACATCTACGGTCAGGTTATCGGCATCAACACCGCAAAAATCAGCGCCGAAGAGTACGAAGGTATGGGATTTGCGATTCCATCTAACAAGGTAGCACAGATTGCTAACGACCTTATTCACTACGGCTTTGTTAAAGACAGAGTACGCCTCGGTCTTATGGGCAGAGAAGTCGACGAAGAAATGATTTATTCTTACGATGTACCATATGGTATTCTTATCACAGAAATCTCCGAAGGTGGTCCGCTTGACAATACAGACATCGAGCTTTTTGACATAATTACCGAAATCAATGGTGTTGAAGTCACCACTTTCCAGGAAGTTTTCTCCGAGCTTGAAAAATATAAGCCAGGTGATGAGGTAACTCTCACTTTATATCGCTTAGAAGAGTAATACTAAAAAAAGCACCCGAAGCAAACACTTCGGGTGCTTTTTTGACGCTTATTTTCAGACATAAAAACACAACCACCCTATTGGGTGGAAGCCTCTATTGTGTTGGCACCT
>JAZSFG010000083.1:0-6084 GCA_045532065.1 Ruminococcus sp.
ACCGCTTGGCCTCCGACTTTATGCTCGTCGTTTTCGTCAAGATAGTGGATAGTAACTTTTGAATAGTCACCCGAATACGGACTGCAGTTAACAGTTACGTACTGAGTAGCTGTCTTGAATTTACCTGTATCAGAACCCGGAACTTCAGTTACGTTATACATATAGCGAAGGTGGTTAGGGTGAGTAATCTTATAACTCTCGCCCTCTTCACCCTTTAAGACTTTCTGGTACACAACAGTATCAGATTCTGTGTCGTGGTAATTTACGATAACTTTGCATGTGTTATCGATGTTAGTGTACTTATCGAAACTGCTCTTGTTAACCATAAGCAGACAAGAATGTGGCTGTACGGTAACTGTCGCATCAGTGATTTCTTTAAGATTCTTAACGCCTGCTTCTTTATCGTTTGCGATAACTACCCACACCTTGCACATATCGGCAGGGAATTTTACAGTAGTTTTCTTGTCGCTTCCGTTAAACACAGCGGCAAAGCCCTTTGTGTTACCGCTACCCGTAGCAGTGTACGCGATAACGCCATCATCAAGGTCTTTTAAGTAGGAAATATTCTTCGCTACTTCACCTGTAGGGTCTCTGAGTAAATCAACAGTCTGTCTGATGTCGATTAAGCCTTTATAATACTCGGTAAGATCAGCGTATTTGTTGATATCGTTCCAGTCAATCTGGTTGACTTCAACAGGAGATTTGTAGGAGTTTTCGTCGCCGTCTTTAGAACGAGCCATCTCCTCACCAGCCATCATAAACGGAATACCCTGTGATGTTAAAGTGAGAGCAGCAGAGAGCTTGTTCATTGAAACGAGGTCTTCCCTACGCTTTCTGTAGTTGCCCTCATCAGGATAAACAGACTCAACGAGCTTATCGTAAAGTGAGAGGTTATCGTGGCAGGAGGTGTAGTTTACACACTGAGTTGTCGGTGTGCCCCATGTGCCTGCTGTAGACATACCCTCGACACCTGATTTAACTTTAGATTTATTAGAGCCTGCCTGAATAAAGCCTGTATCTTTTGCGTCGAAAACGTTACCCTTCATACCATCACGGAAAGTGTCATTGAACGCGCCGATACGGTCAGATAAAGCAGGAAGATTATTCTGGGTTGCGAGTTTTACATCACTTGCGCAGTTTGTAGGTAAATCCCACGCTTCGCCGTACATTATGATTCTCTCGCCGTTTTCGAGCTTGTCGAGGTTAGCACGGATGAGATTCATAGTCTTAACATCGTGAAGACCCATTAAATCAAAACGGAATCCGTCGATGTGGTACTCTTTTGCCCAGTAAACAACGGAGTCAATCATAAATTTTCTGAACATTGTGCGTTCAGAAGCTGTGTCATTACCACAGCCCGAGCCGTTAGACCACTTGCCATCTTCGTCAATTCGGTAGTAGTAATTCGGAACAGCGAGGTTAAACCACGAATCCTCGTTTGAGTAAGTGTGGTTATAAACAACGTCCATAATAACACCGATACCGGCATTGTGCAGAGCCTGAATCATCTGTTTACACTCGTTGATTCTGACATTACCGTTGTAAGGGTCTGATGAATAAGAGCCCTCAGGAACATTATAGTTCTTCGGGTCGTAACCCCAGTTGTACTGAGGAGTTACGGTGTCAGTTTCATCGATAGATGCGAAATCGTAGAACGGGTTAATCTGTACGTAGTTAACGCCGAGGTCTTTAAGATAATCGATACAAGTAGGAAGTGCACCCTCGATAGAGTCAACAACAGTGCCGTCTTCAGTAAACGCTAAAAACTTGCCACGGTTTTTCTCAGAAACACCACTTGTTTCACTTGCTGAAAAGTCACGCACGGAAATCTCCCAGATAACAGCGTCGGTTGCGTTTGCTACTCTATCAAATTTGTCGTTTTCCCAACCCTCAGGGTTAGTGGATTTAAGGTCTACAATCATACCGCGGTCACCGTTAGCACCGACAGCCTTAGCGTACGGGTCAACAACCTCGTAATCCTTGCCGTCGATAGTGACAAGATATGTGTAGTACTTGTTTTTGAAATCGCCCTTTAAATGAAGCACCCATGTGCCGTACTCAGGGTAGAGTTTCATACTGGTACGGGAAACAGCCTGTGCGCCGTCCTCGCGGTCAGTACCCTTAGTATAGATACAGACCTTTACATCCTGTGCTGCTGGCGACCAGAACTTAAAAACAGTCTCTTTTTTGCTGTATTTAGATCCTAAATCACCGTCGTAGGTGCGGTTTTCACAGTAACGCAGGTACTTTTCAAGTCCTACATTTTCGACAGTTACAGCCTCTGTCGGCTTTTGCGTCGGTTCGTATGTAGGCTCTGCTAAAAGGGAATAACCATCATTTTGCTGTGAAGTAGCGAGAGTAGAACTCATCGCACATGACGGAATAATCAGCATAGTAAGCACTCCTGCCAGAAGTCTTTTTAATTTCACGGATAAATCCTCCAATGTGACCATTTGTATACAGACATATCATACCACAAAACGCATATAGATTTACTTCTATAAAAGAAAATAACCACCACTTGGGCGGTTATTTTTTTATAGCGATTTATATTCTAACTATTTTATATCACATACCGTAGTACGCAACCGACTTAAGTTCCTCCTCGATACGAAGAAGTCGGTTGTATTTTGCTACTCGCTCGCCTCGGCACGGAGCGCCGGTTTTTATCTGACCTGCGTTTAGTGCGACAGCTAAATCTGCGATGGTAGTATCCTCGGTTTCACCGCTACGGTGCGAAATAACTGTCGTGTAGCCTGCTCTGTGAGCACACTGTACAGCATCGAGTGCTTCACTTAAAGTACCAATCTGATTGACTTTTACAAGTATCGAGTTAGCAGCGCCCTGTTCAATACCGAGGCGCAGACGCTTTGTGTTAGTAACAAACAAGTCATCGCCTACCACCTGTACTGTCCTGCCGATTCTATCAGTAAGAGAAGAAAACGCCTCAAAATCGTTTTCGTACAGCGGGTCTTCGACAGAAATAATCGGGTATGAAACGCACAGCTTTTCGATATACTTGATTAATTCGTCGGTTGTTAAGGTAACGCCACGCTTAGGGAGATGATAAACCCCTTCTCTGAACCATTGCGACGAAGCTACATCAAGCGCGATTTTTATATCTTCTGTTGAGTAACCCGCTTTTTCTATTGCTTTTATGATATACTCGATAGCTTCTTCGTCGCTTCTCAAATCAGGAGCAAAACCGCCCTCATCACCGACAGAGCAAGACTTGCCCTCACTCTTTAAAATTGAGCCTAAAGTGTGATAAATCTCACAGCACTGCATAAGCGCTACCGAAAAGCTCTGTGCCTTTACAGGCATAATCATAAATTCCTGCATATCGACGTTGTTGGACGCGTGCGCACCACCGTTTAAGATATTCATCATCGGCACAGGAAGTGTGTGGGCATTCACTCCGCCTATATAGCGATAAAGCGGAATGTTAAGCACCTTTGACGCGGTTTTCGCACACGCTAAAGACACCGCGAGCATCGCGTTTGCACCAAGGTGCGATTTATTATCGCTTTTGTCAAGCTCTAACATCATATTGTCGATTTTTAGTTGTGACAAAACCGAAGTGCCAACAAGCGCAGGGCTGATAATCTCCACAATATTTGCTACTGCCTTTTTCACGCCTTTGCCGTGATATCGAGAGTCGTTATCCCTTAGTTCCACAGCCTCGAACTCACCAGTAGACGCACCCGACGGAACAGACGCTATAGCGCAGACGTTATCCTCAGTTACAACCTGAGCTTCGACTGTCGGATTGCCTCGCGAATCAATAATTTCTCGTGCAAGTATTTTCTTTATTTTTGTACTCATATTTATTCCTCCCATAGTAGCTTTCGCAGTAACAGGAAAAATATTCATTTCAAATATCGATGACCTGCATAATATGTTAATAGACGAAAGGAGGAAAACCATGGAACCTATCATATATACAGTAAGACCAGGCAACACGCTTTTTGCAATCGCACAGCTTTACGGAACAACAGCAGTTGACATCGCCAGATACAACGGTATTGTGTATCCGTACACTATATATCCGGGTCAGAAACTAAAAATCCCCGTAGAGTCAGTAAATCCGCCGAAAACTTACTTTGTCAGACCAGGCGACACTGTATACTCAATCGCATACAGATACGGAATCGACCCTAACTCAATCGCCGCTATAAACAACCTCGAGGATATCAACACCATATATCCGGGTCAGAAACTCACACTTTATATATAAAAACACCGCCTGCTAAAACAGGCGGGTACATAACATTTTACTTGCAGTAAAAAATCCACCCTCTCAGGTGGACTTTTTTTCATTCAGTATGTTCTACCTTTTTTATACCGTAGATTTTACGCAAGATAAAAGATAAGAATTTCGGTCTTTCGATAAGTACAACTTTCACAGCTACCTCCTGCAAGAAACACATACTATGATGATAATAAGAGCTGAAATCACCATAAGGCATTTCGGCGGAAGTACGCACGAAAGTATCACACCCGCACCAAAAGATACGGCATAGCCTACTCTTTTATGACAGCATCTCATAATCATCACCCACTATCATAATATACGAAAACGTCCTATGTGTTACATTAACCTTGTTGAATACAAAAAAGTGTGGTAAAATATTAAAAGGTGATAATATGCGCACTATAGACATTAAGAAAAACGACAGCGGTCAGCGACTCGACAAGTTTTTATTAAAGCGTTTCAAAACTATGCCGAAGTCGCTTATGCACAAATACATACGCACGAAATACATAAAATTAAACGGCAAGAAAACCACACCCGAGGTGTTTTTAAACGAGGGTGATGTGCTCACACTGTACATAAAAGACGAGTTCTTCACAGAAAATAAAAAAGAGCACGAGTTTATGAAGGCATCAAAAAAACTCGAGCTTCTTTATGAAGACGAAAACATCCTGCTAATAGACAAAAAGCCGGGTGTAATCGTACATCAGGACAAAAAGTACGATAGCGACAGTATGGTGCACAGAGTTCAGCGTTACCTTTTTGAAAAAGGCGAATACGACCCTGAGAACGATAAGTCGTTCTCCCCTGCTTTATGTAACCGAATCGACAGAAACACAGGCGGAATCATCATCGGTGCGAAAAACGCGCTTGCGCTTCGAGTTATCAATGAGAAAATCAGAACAAGAGAAATTCGAAAATTCTACCTGTGTGTAGTAAAAGGAAACCCAAAGAAAAAGAGCGATACTCTCAAAGGCTTTCTCACTAAAAACGAAAGCAAAAACACAGTAAAAATCACGAAAAACGAAGTCAAAAACAGCAAAGAAGTTATCACACGATATGAAGTTGTAAGCTACGACAAAGAGCGTGATTTATCGCTTGTTGAAGTAGAGCTTTTAACAGGAAGAACCCACCAGATAAGAGCGCACATGGCGTATATCGGGCATCCGCTACTTGGGGACGAAAAGTACGGTGACAAGGCCTTAAACAAGCGCTTCAATCAGAAAAGTCAGCTTTTGTGCTCGTACAAGCTGATGTTTGATTTTAAAAGCGACGCACAGGAGCTTAACTACTTAAACAAAAAAGAATTCGCACTTTCAGACGTGTGGTTTGTTAATAATAATAAAATCAAGCTGTAATCTACTAAAGGAGACAGTATATGCAATATTTCATCGCATTTTTAGAGGGTGTTATCACCTTTATTTCGCCGTGCCTGCTCCCTATGTTACCTGTTTACATCTCATATTTCGCAGGAACAGAAAGCAAAAGTGCGAAAAACACTCTTAAAAACGCACTTGCGTTTGTGCTCGGCTTCACCGTCATATTTGTCAGTATGGGAGCGCTTGCTGGTGCTGTCGGCGGTTTCCTGACAAAATATCAGGTTGTACTTAATATCATCACGGGTGCAGTTGTTGTTTTCTTCGGTCTTGGGTTTTTAGGAGTATTTAAACTCAGACTGTTTAACGGCTCTAACGTCGAAATTGATAAAAGTAATCTCAGCTTTTTCAAATCCGTGCTTTTAGGAATTGTGTTTTCTATCGGATGGACACCGTGTGTGGGTGCTTTCTTAGGCTCGGCGCTGATGCTTGCTTCACAACAAGGTCATACCA
>JAZSFG010000170.1:0-3578 GCA_045532065.1 Ruminococcus sp.
AAGGTACGCGAATTGCTTAGCGTGGTATTTCTTTTTTCTGAACTTAAACCTTATCAAAGCGTGTTTGAAAATTCCGCTGTAGTGTAGTGCGCTACAGCTTCTGTATCCGCCTCTGACTCCTTGTGTAATGCCGTTTTCAGGGATTTCCTTTTTACAGCTTTCACACGCATAGTCGTAGTTTTGAAGCATTTTTCCGCAGTACGGACAAAAGTCGGGATATATGATTTTGTAAGTCTTATCCCATAGCCCCTTTAATTTTTCTCTCATACTTTACTCTTCCTGTAAGAACTCCTTAAGTCCTGAGTACCTGAGAATTCTTCTGTTGTTTTCGACCATACGCATAAGAGAACGCTGGTCGCCGACTAATATGAGCAGTTTTTTTGCTCGTGTGACGGCTGTGTAAAGTAAATTTCTGTACATAAGCTGTGGCGCAAAGTTGTATATAGGCATAACGACAGCCTCAAACTCGTTGCCCTGACTTTTGTGTACAGTACACGCGTACGCCGGCTCTAAGTCAACAAGAGAATCCTGATCATAGAGAGCTGTTTTGTCGTCGAAACGCACTTTTACATAACGGGTCGACGGGTTGACTTCAAGCAGTATTCCGATATCACCGTTGAAGATTCCCTCGCCGAACTCGCCGTTGTCTTTGACCCAGTTGATATTATAATTATTTTTATTCTGCATCACCTTGTCGCCGACTCTGAGGGTGTAGTGGTTTACGTTTATTTCGTTTTTAGAATTATCTTTTTCGTTAACAATACTCTGGATTCTGCGATTGAGCTCAAAAGTACCGAGCAACCCTTTTTTAGTCGGAGAAAGTATCTGTATATCGCTGATACAAGAGTATCCGTACGCGTCCTTGAGTCTTCTTGTGCACAAGTCGACCACAGTGTTAGAAATCTCCTCCATCGAAGTTTTCTGTATGAAGAAAAAGTCGTTGTCTTTAGCGTTTAATACGGGTGCTTCGCCGTTTACGATTTTGTGTGCGTTTGTGACGATTAAGCTCTCCATTGACTGGCGGAAAATCTCCTTAAGCTCGACAACAGGGAGCATATCCGACGCGATTAAGTCAGACAGCACGTTACCTGCACCGACTGACGGTAGCTGATCGCAGTCGCCGACTAAAATAAGTCTGCACGACAGCGGAAGTGCGCGTATAAGTGACTCGAAAAGCACACAGTCAACCATCGAAACTTCGTCGACAATAAGCGCGTCACAGTTGAGCATATTACGCTCGTTTTTCTTAAATTGGGGTTTGTCTTCGATATCAAAACTAACCTCTAAAAGACGATGGATAGTCTTTGCGTTTTCGCCTGTTAATTCGCTCATTCGCTGTGCCGCTCTGCCTGTAGGGGCACAAAGCATCACTTTCTGACCGCTTTCTTTTAAAAGTGAGATTATTGCGTTTAATGTTGTGGTTTTACCCGTACCGGGACCGCCTGTGAGTACAAGCATACCTTTAGTCAGAGCTTCTTTAATAGCTGTTTTCTGAAGCTCTGCGTACTCGATATTTTCGCGCTTTTCGATTCTTTCGATTTTACTGTCTACAGATTGAATCTTAGTCGCAGGGTAACGCAGAAGCATCTGAAGTCTTGCGCTTATGTACCGTTCGCTTGTGTGCATAGCGGACGTGAAAATTAATTCTTTATCAGAAAAATGTTCACACACAAGAGTGCCGTCTTCGAGCATATCAGTAAGGGAAGATTCAACACAGATTCGCTCGAGCGACAACAGGTTTGATGTAACGTCAACGAGCTTGTCTTTCGGCAGACAGGTGTGTCCGTTTAACTTGTTGTGGTTAAGCACGTGAACGAGTGCGGCACGCACGCGGAATCGGTCGTCTTCTGAGCGGTTCTGGTGCTGTGCGATTAAGTCTGCTGTGTCAAAAGAAAGCCCTAATCTTTCATCGCACAAAATAAACGGGTTTTCTTCGATATACGAAATCGCCTGATTTCCGAAAGCTTTCCATATTGCTACTGCGTATTTAGCGTCAATGCTAAAAGAAGAAAGATACGCCATAAGCTCTCTTATTCCAACAACCTGACTGAGCTGATGACTGATGTCTAAAGCTTTGTCTTGTGAAATACCTTTGATTTTTGCTACCCGCACAGGGTCTGTTTCGAGTACTGTTAAGGTGTCTGCTCCGAATGCACTCACCAGTCGCTGTGCTGTAGCAGGACCGATACCTTTTATAGCACCGCTGCTTAAATACTTAAGAATTCCGTCTAAATTTTCGGGCATACTGCGCTCGCACGCGGTTGCGACAAACTGCTGACCATAAGACGGGTGGTTTTTATATGTACCGTAAAGCTTTACCTGCTCGCCGACGTTAACTAGTGGCATAGTGCCGACAGCGGTTATCATTTCACTTTCGCCTGCAAGTTCGATTACGGTGTAGCCGTTATCATCGTTTCTGAAAACGACCGACTCAACCTGACCGCACAGTTCGAAAAGTTCGTTGTTGTTTCTATCCATAATAATTCCTTTAAAGAAAAATCATATAAATGATTGAAATTTTTATCGTAGTGATTTATAATATAACATATTGTCAAGAATAAATATATAGTTTTGGGGGATAAAAATGGAATTTATTGCAAACGAAGGCAAAAACGTTGAAATAGAAGTAAACGGTGTGACATATATGCGCCACGCTATCAAAACCCATTTTGTAAAGCAAGGCGAAAGCTACATCGATATTTTCGAAAAGTACGTTTCACCACTTTATCAAGAGGGTGACATCGTTTCTTCTGCTGAGAAGATTATCGCGCTGTGTCAGAATCGTGTTGTCCACAGAAGTGAACTAAAAATCGGCTTCTGGGCTAAGTTTTTATCGAAATTTGCCTCTCACCCTGACACAGGTGTCGGCGTAGGCGAAACTATCAAAATGCAGTACGCTATCACAAAATGCGGTCTTTTAAAAGTTTTATGGGCTTCATTCGCAGGCGGTGTGTGCAAGATTTTCGGCAAACGCGGTGTATTCTACGAAATCGTCGGTAGCGACGTAGCAGGTTTAGACGGCTTCTACGACCACGTGTGGAGCGAGTACCGTGACATCGGTATCGAAAATCCTGAAAATCCGTCAGGCGTGTGCGATGAGATTAAAGAAAAACTCGGCATCTCATGTATGATTGTTGACGCAAACGATTTGGGTCAGGAGATTTTAGGCTATTCTTCCGACATCACTCTCACAGAAGAAGAGCTTTTAGGTCTTATTAAGGACAACCCTACAGGTCAGGGTCAGCAGACAACCCCACTCATTCTTATCCGTAAAAAACAGTAAAATAAAATTAAGGGCTGTGGTTTTCCACAGCCCTTTTTTATGTGCATATTTGTTATTAGTAGTAAGGCTTATGTACGCCTTTACTTATGTGTTAATCAATTTTTGCAATCTTACGCTGAATAGCTGTTGCATCAAGTATGGATATTGTGCCATCACGGTCAAAGTCGCCAATATCAGGAGCACCTTGATAAATACCAATCATAACATTGTAATTTATTTCGTCCATATATTCTCCGGCAATGTAACGTTGGATATGTGTAGCATCAATAATATCGATTACTGTATCGTCGTTTAC
>JAZSFG010000129.1:0-2029 GCA_045532065.1 Ruminococcus sp.
GCTCGTAGCGTGTTTCAGCAAGCAGTAAATACTGAGGACAAGTTTCGACATAAACCTTAGCACCATTTGCGCGGTGCTTTTTTACTACCTGTAACCCTTCGTCGGAGCTTAAGTGAACCACAATAACAGGCACATCAACAATACGAGCAATGCTTAAGAGTCTGTCTACAGCTTCTGCTTCACACAGAGCAGGACGAACTCGAGGATGTGTACTTGAACTAAGGTTATTTTTATCTCTGTAGTCTTTAGTCAGAGCTTTGATAACACCGTCGTTTTCACAGTGCACTCCTGCTATACCACCGTACTTCTTAAGCGTAGAAAGCACATCGAAAATCTCTTCGTCAGAAAGCATCATCGCATCGTAAGTCATATAGACTTTAAACGATGTGACTCCCTGTTCAAACATCGCAACAATCTCTTCTTTTACGCTGTCGTTCCAGTCGGAAATTGCCATGTGAAAAGCGTAGTCACAACTGCTTTTTGAAAACGCTTTAAGGTGCCAATTGTTAAGAGCGTGAGAAAGAGTTTCGCCTTTGTTTTGTGTCGCAAAATCAATCACGGTAGTAGTACCACCACACACAGCAGCTTTCGTACCCGATGAAAAATCATCCGCAGTAACCGTGTCACTCACTTCTAAATCAAAATGTGTATGCGCATCAATAAAGCCCGGAAAAATCAGCTTTCCGCTACAGTCAACAACCTGAGCGTCTTTATCACTCAAGTGACGTCCTATCTTCAAAATTTTGCTGTTTGATATAAGGATATCAAGCCTCTTTGTGTTAAACGAGGATACAACTAATCCTCCGCGTAAAAGTATATTCAAAAAATCAACTCCGATATATCAGTAAAGGTACTTATAGTCGTTCAATACAGTGAGTATAAACTGTTTAAGGTCAGGGCCCAAAACAGAAAGTTCGTCGAGCTTGTAGTCGCGGGTATCTGTGAGGCGTACACGAACTGTGTTATCGCAAAGCACAACAAAGCCCATATTTTCGCTATCGTTAAAGTCATCCAAGCTGTTAAACAATGTAAACTTATCCTTATAAGGAGCACTGTCGTATGGGCAGAAACTCATACAGTTACCGCACTCGTTGCACATTCTGTCAACGTGAAGAATCTGACGTCGTTTGTCAGGAAGTGTAATAACCACATTAGCTCTGTTAGGGCATACGTCAACACAGTTTTCGCAGATATTGGAACACTCTAAACAACGCTCACCCTCGTTTTCGCAAGAAGTGAAGTCACACAGCACACCCTTTTTAGCAATAGCGTTTCCCTGTGTATTATACGCTTCTTGTGGTATGTCCACATCGTGCTTTTTGCCAACAACCACATCAGCAAACTGACGAGCATCAGCGATACACTCAACAACTGTGGACGGTCCACGCAGGCAATCACCCGCAGTATACACGTTCTCTAAATTAGTTTCAAAGTTTACTCTGCCATTATCTACTTCGATTCCGTTTTCTTCAAAAATAGTCGGGTCGAGCTTCACGCCGATAGCAGAAATCACAGTATCCGCAAACACAGGAACGATTTCGTCGGTTTCAACGACAGAGCGTCTACCAGAGCTGTCAGGAGATGAGAGCTTCATTTTTCTGCAGTAAAGTACACCGTTTTTATGAGTAACAGGAGAAACAAGCTCCATAAACTCAATATTGTCATTTATAGCAAGCTCGAGTTCGTGCTCATCAGCAGGCATATAGCGTTTTGTCCGTCGATAAACTATAGTTACCATACCCACACCGGGAACTCTTTTTGCAGCACGCGCAGCATCCATCGCGGTGTTACCACCACCGATTACTGCGACATTTCTGCCTAAGTCAATTTTCTCGCCCTTGCGCAATCTGCGTAAGAAGTCAAAAACATCGAGCTCGTTTTCGCCTAAATTAAGGCTGCTTGATTTGTACGCACCGACAGCAAAAAGAATGTGAGTATAACCACTGTTTTTGAGTTCTTTCACACTCGGTGCAGGGGTGTTAGTAAGAATTTTTGCTCCTGCTTTTTCTACGAGTTTAACATCATTTTC
>JAZSFG010000067.1:0-16491 GCA_045532065.1 Ruminococcus sp.
ACAGAACGACATGGCTACGATCCGACTTTGTTCTTGCGCATATTTCAAACGATAAGAATATGTGCAAGGCGTTTAAAGACAGTGAAGATATCCACACAATCACAGCAAGTCAGGTGTTCAATATGCCTCTTGAAATGGTGACTCCTGTTATGCGAAGCCGTGCGAAAGCCGTTAATTTCGGTATTGTTTACGGAATAGGCGCGTTTTCTCTTGCGAAAGATATCGGTGTTACTAACAAAGAAGCGTCGCAGTATATAAAGTCGTATCTACAGCACTACTCAGGCATTGATTTATATATGCAAAATGTGATAAGTCAAGCGAAAGAAGTGGGTTTTGTCCAGACGATTTTCGGTCGCAGAAGATATCTGCCTGAGCTTTCGGCTACTAACCACATCACCCGTTCATTTGGCGAGCGTGTAGCGCGAAATGCGCCGATTCAGGGCACCGCGGCTGATATTATCAAGATAGCTATGATCAGAGTTGATAAAAGATTAAAAGATGAGGGGCTTTCTGCACGACTTATTTTACAGGTACACGACGAACTCATCGTCGAGGCTCCTGCATTTGAAGCTATGCGTGTCGCTATGCTTTTACAGGAAGAGATGGAAAGTGCCGTTTCACTTAACGTACCGCTTGTAGCCGAAGCTAAAGTCGGCGAAACATGGTATGATGCAAAGGATTGATTATATGAAAAACGTTCTTTTTATCTGCACAGGAAACACCTGTCGCAGTCCGATGGCACAGGCGATTTTTAACGACATCTGTGCTAAAAGAAATTTAGATATGCACGCTCAGTCAGCAGGCGTTGCGACAGTAAACGGACTTACTGCCGCTAAACACGCTATTGACACAATGGCGCAGTACGGAATCGACATAACAGCTCACCGCACACGCTTTTTACCGAATGTGAATCTCTCTAACTACGACCTTTTTGTAACGATGAATTACGATCAGGCGACGCTTGTTGAGAGCCTCGGGGTACCACACGATATGGTTTATGTGCTCAACAAAACTCCACGTGATAAGTACGACATCGAAGTAGGTATTGAAGACCCGTTCGGCGGCGATATTGCTGCGTATAAAAAGTGCGTCGAAGATTTAAAAATCGCTATAACTCAGCTTATCGAGAAGCTATGATTATTGAGAATATGACAAAAGAGCACTTGGTTGAGGTGCTCAAAATCGAAAACGAGAGTTTTACTCACCCTTGGAGTGAAGAAAGCTTTAAGAGTGAACTCGAAAAGGATTCGAGCGTTAAAATAGTAGCGCTTGAAAATAATAAGGTGCTCGGTTACGCTGTGCTCGAGACTATACTAGATGAAGGCAGTCTGCTTATTATCGCGGTGTCACCGCTTCATCGAAAAAAGGGTATAGCTAAGGCGCTATTTAACAGACTCGAGGAGATACGTGCACAGAAAAAATTAAGTTTTATCACGCTTGAAGTTCGAAGCTCTAACGAAAGCGCAATCGCGCTGTATAAGAAAAAAGGCTTCGAAACAATCGCAGTCAGAAAGGGTTATTACTCAAAACCCGTTGAAGACGCTGTGATTATGACAAAGTATTATAAATGAGGAAAAGTATGAAGATTTTATCTATTGAAAGCAGTTGTGACGAAACAGCCGCTGCGGTTGTTAAAGATGGTCGAGAGGTGCTCTCTAGCATCGTTGCGTCACAGGTAGAAGAACACAAGCTCTACGGCGGTGTCGTACCTGAAATCGCGTCGAGAAGACACGCTGAGTGTATAACAGAAGTTGTAAGTGAAGCACTTTTAAGTGCAGACACTACACTTGATGACATCGACGCAATCGCTGTAACTCACGCTCCGGGACTTATCGGTGCACTTTTAGTCGGTGTTAATTTTGCGAAAGGGCTTTCGCTTGCGACACAAAAACCGCTCGTGCCTGTACACCACCTGCGTTCGCACATTGCTGCTAATTATATTTCACATAAAGAATTAAAACCGCCGTTTTTATGCTTAGTTGTATCGGGTGGTCACAGCCACATCGTTATGGTTGAAAGCTACACTAAAATGCGTATCATCGGTCGTACTCGTGACGATGCCGCAGGCGAAGCGTGTGACAAAGCCGCACGCACGATGGGTATCCCGTATCCTGGTGGTATTATGCTCGACAAAATTGCCGAAAACGGTAACGACTCTGCTTTTACTCTGCCACGCCCTAAGGTTGATGACGCACCGTACGACTTCTCGTTCTCGGGACTCAAGACCGCGGTTATTAACATCATACATAATATGGAACAAAAGGGAGAGGAAGTACCTGTAGCGGATGTTTGCGCAAGCTTTAGAAAAGCGGTTGTGTCGTGTTTAACCACTAATTTCATCAAAGCCGCAAAAGACTTAGGCGTTACTACTTTAGTCACAGCAGGCGGTGTGTCTGCGAACTCACTTTTACGAAAAGAACTGAAACGTGAGTGCGAAGAAAACGGCTTCACACTTTATATGCCTGACATTAAACTGTGCGGTGACAACGCCGCAATGGTCGGCTCACAAGGCTATTACGAGTACTTAAGCGGTAATGTAGCAAGTCTTGATTTAAACGCTACTGCGACTTTACCGATAGATTACAGAGAATAATTTTACACCATAAAAGGGAGGTGACGGTATGAAAAAGTTAACATTAAAACTTGCTTCGCTTTTGCTGTGCGTTATATTATGCTTTACGCTTTGCTCGTGCGAGTTGCTCGAAGAGGTCGTGAAACTTCTGCCGTCGCCACAGTACGGTATGGTCGAGGATACGTCGCTGGGCTACACCGAAATCGATAAATTACAGTTTACTTATAGTGAATACTACACTCCACACAAATGCCGTGAATCGTACGATTTGTTGGAGAATGATAAGATGCGTCAGCTTTACGATATGATTTACGAAAACGTGCATTTTGTGTACCCGCAGGCTGAAGAGAGCTCAGAGTACAAAACAAAGCAGGTAATCTTAGAAGACAGCGCCTTGTCTGAAGCACAGATAAGACTTACGATTAAAGCTGTAGCTGATGATAACCCGCAGATTTTCTGGACGTCCTCGACTTTCGGATTTTTAATCCACGAGGAGTACGAGTACACCGCAGTCCAGCTTTACTCTCGTTATTCTCCAAACGAGCTTAAAGCGTGTGTTGCGACTTTTAAAGAGAAAGTTAACAGCTTTTACAGCTCACTTGAAAATTCTATGAGCGAATACGACCGAGAGAAGAAAATCCATGATTTTATTATCGACAACTGTGAGTACGACGAGTCGATTAATCTAGACGAAGAAGTGCCTACAGAGCGTTCTGATGTTTTCGAAAGTTACGGCGCACTTGTTAATAATGTCGCTGTGTGCGAGGGCTACGCTAAAGCGTTCCAGCTTTTGTGCCACGGCGTGGGCATTGAGTGTATGAATATCATAGGTTTTTCTGAAGACCAGCTTCACAAATGGAGTGCGGTACAGCTTGGCGGTGACTGGTACTATGTCGACGTCACATGGGATGACTTAGACGATGAAGCACTAAAATACGATTACTTCAACATTACCGAAAAACAGCTTCTTACCGACCACGAGTTTTCTCCACTGGCGAGCGAGATGAGTGACGAAGAAATTTGTGGCGATGGTGAAGAAAACGCGCTGACTTCGAATTTTGTGATACCTGATTGTACCGAGCGTGCGTATAATTACTACATCCGCGAGTCAGCACACTTAACCGATTACGAAGCAAACGATTTGAAAAAAAGTCTGCTTAAAAGTGCAAAGAAAAAGGAAAAGTTTTTTCATTTTTATGTTGATACTGACGACTCGTTCTCAAGTGCTGTCGACAAGCTTTTCGACTCATATCCGCAGTATTATTTTGAATACGTCTACGATGTAAACGATGACTTGTCCGACTATTCGATAGACACCGAGAACGTAACATTCTACGAAAAAGAAAAATTACAGGTAGTGACAGTTTTACTCGAATATATCTGATTTCAGGAGATAAAAATGATTATTGTTTCAGTTGATTTAGGCAAGGCGAGAACAGGTCTTGCGATTAGTGATAAAACGGGTTTCTTGGCTTCTCCGCTTCTTATGATAGAAGAAAAAAGCGAATCAAGAAGGCTTGAAAAAGTAGCTCAGGCAGTAAAAGAAAACAAAGCCGAGCTTGTGGTTGTGGGACTACCAAAAAATATGGACGGTACTGAGGGCGACAGCGCAAAGTCAGCTCGCGAGTTTGCTGATAAACTTACTGAACTTACAGGAATCAAAACCGTTATGCAGGACGAGAGAGGAACGACAATAACCGCACATTCGTACCTGTCACAGCGCGATGTCAGAGGCAAAAAACGTAAGCAGACTGTCGACATCGTAGCGGCTTCTATAATTTTACAGGACTATTTAGATTCACACTAAAGGAGAATGAAAATGCAGGAATTGATTAAACAGATAAACGCACTCTCAAAAAAAGAAAAAGAACAGGGCTTAACAAAAGAAGAAAAAGAGCTTCAGAGTAAATTGCGCGAACAGTACAGAAAAGAATTTCGTAAAAACTTTCAGGCTCAGATTCAGAATGTCGACGTTAAACTCCCTTCAGGCAAGGTAGTTCCGCTGACCACACTAGGAAAGAAGAAATAAAGACAAAACAAAACCCACCTGCGAGCGTGTGCTTTCAGGTGGGTTTTTTATTTTTTTTAAAGTATATTTGCCTTGTTTGATTTACGCGCGATACTCTCCGCTAAAGCGATGAAAATAATCAGAAACGGAGTTGTAATCGGCTGGTAGATATTAACAACCGCCTGTGCCGCGTAGGTCACAACAGGGAGTATGAATAAAAGTGCGAGAGTGTTTTCTTTTACGCTTTTTAACGCACGCACCGTAACCGACACGAGGATTGTCAGATACGCGAGCAGTCCGAACACACCCTGAGTGATAAGGTAATTTAAGTACTCGCTGTGGATACAGTTTGTGGACGAGTTGTGAAATCTTTCCGACAGCTCAGCGAAATGCGGTTCAAAAACGTGGTAGAAGGTATCACAACCGCTACCGAAAAGGATGTGGAAAAAGTCAAACTTTAAGAAATCCTTCACGCCGTTTATCCACATAAAGCCTCGGTGAGTGCCCCATCTGTCGTCGAAACGGAAAATCTGTGACAGCGATCCGATATCTGTTTTTGTGTCAATAAAGCTGTATTTGATGAAAAGATAAGCGCACACAGAAAGTAGTGCACAGCCTATAGCAATAACGATACAGCAAAGCAGGTTTTTCGGCCATTTTGTGATGGTAACACCTTTGAATTTTAAGCCGTAGAGTAAAAGTGTCACAACACCGGTCACAGCTATGATGATGAAAATCCACTTGCTGTAAATGAGAGTTTTGCCGATAGCTTCGAAGCCTTTTGATTTATCGTTCATAATAAACGAGAAAAGTCTGAGTAAAAGCGAACCTGTAAACATCACACAAAGTCCGAGCATAAGACGACGCAGTAGCTCGACTTTTCTGACGCACACAGCGAAGGTGAAGAACAGCATCACAAAAAATCCGATGTATCCGCTGTTGGAGCCGGCGACTAAAAGTCCGCAGTAAGCAAAAACTAAAGCGACAGCGGACATTATAATCATCGGCTTGGTTTTTTGAAGCGTGAACATCATAAGGCAAAACGGCAGGAAAATACACATATAGCTTGCGATTAAGTTTTTGTTGCCGATTGTAGAGCCGAAGTCGTCGATGATATTCTGTGAGTAGCCCTCCATAACGCCTAGCGGGTCAATGTAGAAAAAGTGCAGAATAGCTAAAAGGCACACGATACTGCCGAACACTAAAAACGCACTCAGTACGTAGTTTTTGAAGTAATAAAAACGTGAAATGATGAAGTATACGCACAGGTACAGGAAGATAAGCAACAGTCCGTTATCTCTGCCTGCACTGCCTAAGAGCGAGTCGAGTTTGTACGGCGAAATTACCGTTGTAATAGCGGCAAAAATAAAGAAAGCGAAAAATCCGATATCTGTTGTTGACAGCGCAAAAATCGGACGCTCTGTTACAATACCGCCTTGTTTCACGATTCCTTTGTCAAAGGTGTAAACTAAAGAAATCGTAACCGTTGTGACGATTAAAACACCGCTTAAAATAATGAAAAGCAGGAATTTGTCGGTTCTAGCACTTGCGTATTGATTTGTAAGAAAAAGCTCGAAAAACGTGAACATAACGAGCAGGTAGTAGTTGACAACCGCGCTTCGCATATTGTACGTGTTGAGCGTTTTGTTTTGTTTTTGCTTGCTCATAGTAAATCTCCGAAAGATTATTTGTTAAGAGTGAAATTGAGGTATACAGGGTTGTGGTCAGAGTATTTAAACTCAAGGTCAATTACGTCTGACGAGCTTACACTCACATTGTTTGATACGATAAAGCCGTCGAGAGTTACGTTGAACTGACCTGTTTCACTATACACATCGCCTGTGTCGCGACACGAAGCCGCGTTTGTTTTTTCACTGTACGGAGCGACAAGGGACAGCGAAGTGTTCTCTAAAAGCTCTAGTGGAAAAGCCTGAGCCCAGGTGTAGTCTTCACCCGAAACACCGAAGATGTCACCGCTTTGCTGCAGTAAATCTTTGTTGAAATCTCCGCCACACACAACGTAGTTGCCGTTTTCACACTCTTTTTGCATATCGCTTATAAGTAGCTTTAACTGCTCTGTGGCGATGGTGCCGTCTGAAGTGTATGCTGAAAGATGAACTGTGTAGAGCACAAGCTCTTTTGAGTTTTCTGTGTCGAGTCTACATACTGAGTAACATCTGTCGAGGTCAACGATTTTCATCACCGAATCTTCAACAGGAAGTGAACGGCGCACAGCACTTTTTATGTCGTATTTGCTCTGTGTAAGTAAACCTGACAGCGACTTACCGTGAGGCTTAAAAATAGGGTAGAAGAGGTATGCCGAGTCAAAGTTTGTCGCAAAAACGCTGTCAAACTCAGGAGCGTTTTCTGATAAATACGCACGCTGGTTTACGTGGTGGCTGCGGGTAGCGTCTTCATCAACCTCTTCGAAAAGCACAAAGTCAGCGTCTTGCTCAGCTATAAACTTTTCGATAGTATAAAGCACCATGTTTACGCTCTCTTTGCTTTTAGCTCTGCTTTCTTTTCCGCCGTCCATAAAGAAGCTGAAGTCCTGAGTGTAAGCACAAAAACCGATGTTGTACGAAATAGCCTTAAGCTCTGTGTCTACCGGCACTTTATCGCTTGTGTTGTCGGTGACTTCGAGTGTGAGGTTATCTTTTATTCTACTGTAGTCAATAAACACGTACGCGGCGTAAGCACCGACTACTAAAACAAGTGTAAGCACTACGCACAGTACAGATAACAGAACTTTCTTTAGTACATTGTTTTTCTTTTTCATGTAAAACCTCGTCAGTTAAACAAACCTCGGATAGTAGTAGCATATTCGCATAATGTAGCATAAGGGATGCTGTTACCGAATGTAATACTGCTCTTATCGTCACTTACCTTGACATCAGCGACAGTATCGCCGTAAATGGTCAGCGAAACAGCGGATGTATCAACAGTTGAAAGCACAGCCTGAGCGTCTTGTGTTACCTGTAAAATAATGTAGCTGTCCTCGTCAGTAGAGCCTACAACTGCGAAATATGTGAAATCGTCTGAGTATAAAAGCACGTTGCCCTCGCTGTCAGATAAAGCGAGTTCACACTCAATTTCAGCCCACTCGTATTGCGAAACTGTTTCTTCTATCGGTGCAATAGTGTGGGAAACAGGAGGTTCTGTCGGTTCTGTGTTTCCTGCACAACTTGCGAAGATAACACAAAGTAAAATTGCTGTTAAAATAATAGTAAGTTTTTTCATATCAATCACCTTTTAGTAGTTGCGTTTGTAAACTTCAACGAAGTCGCTCGTAGAAACTAATGTGTAGTCATCACCCATAGCCTCAGTCATTTCGTCTACACCGTCTGAGTATCGGGTGTCTAGTACATAGTAGTCTGTCTTCTCTAGCTCTTTGTAGTAATCAGGCACTGTGTATATCTCTTCTATAAAGTACAGATGAGGCATAATATAGTGCGAAGATGTCACGCTCTTGTCAGAAGGAATTTCTTTTAACATTTTGTCGATGTCTTTTGTTACCGTGCCGTAGCTTTTTTCGTAGGAAATGTTGTTTGTGATTTTCGGCGAAACAACGTGAACAAAAACAGTTGCGCACATAATAAGCGACATTAATAGTGCGACTCTTTTTAAAGAGCCTTTGAGATTTTTAACGCCGATTAAAGCACAGAAAATGATGAGAGCAGCGACACCGTAGGTGTACTGGAAGTCGATGTCGTACTGAAACTCCCACGACTGCATAAGGTTAATCGGGATGATAGGTAAAAGCAGAACTAAAGTGGAGATTTTCTTCTGTGCAAACGGCGTGAACATAAGAGGCAGGAACATCCAGATAAGGAATGGGAATTTCTCTAGAGTGAACATCTGGGATAATAGATGTCCGACGTTGAAAATAATGCCTTTGAGTACCGAGAAGTAGCTCTCCTCTGAGTTTACAAAGAAGTCGGAAAGTCGCCACATCATAACGCCTTCACTGCCAAAGTGTGCTACAACCTTGTTAGCGATAACAAAGTAAATAAGCGCCATAGAAAGCATCACAAAACCGTCTAAATATTTGCTGATGAAAGTCTTGTTTTTGTCTTTATCAGCGTTTAACAGTACATAAAGTGCGATAACGATTAAGTATATAGCCGCGTCTTCTTTGATCGATAAAAGTAAAAGCGAAAACGCATAAGTGAGCCATCTTTTCTCGCACAAAATAAAGTAGAAAAGGAAAAGTATGATGGTTGTTAAGAACTTGTTTTCGTGGAAGTCGTAGAAACAACCGTTGAATAAACACGGGTAAAACGAGTAGATAAGCTCGAAAGTTAAAGTGACCTTGCCTGATAAACCGAGTTTTTTGCAGATAAGGTAAACAGGAAAAACACCCAGTGCGACAGTCACAGCCTGAACGCAAACTAGGTAAACAGGTGAACGGAAGATGTAGTACAGCGGTAAAAGTAAGTAGAAGAAAGGCGAGAAGTGAACGCCGAAGTGACTGAGCTCCACGCTTCGCTCTACAGTTGTAAGTGGCACACCCGTTGTCGCCATCCTCTCGAACATCTGTGCAAATACCCCGAAGTCAAAAGTCGCGTTTGCAAAATTCTGGTATCTAAACGATGTTATAATCGAGAAGAAAACTGAAGTGAAAACAAACAGAGCACAAGCCGAAATCAAACACACTTTGTAGCTGATGTTAATTTTTGAAAGCTCTAGTTTGTCGCCCTTTACGCACCACAAGACAACTACAAGACACACAACAGCGAGTCCGATTATAAAGTATACGTCTTTTACAGTTACATGCCTTGCGTAAGTGACGCTTAATATAGTCGTTATTGTAATGAGTGCTCGCGGTATGACAGCCTTATTCTGTAGTGTAAGCGCAAGCCCCAGTAAAAGCAAGGTGAAAATAAAGGCTACACCGAAAAACAGCGGGAAGTTAATCGAGTTGTAGTATGAAGATAAATCCGAAAACTCGGAAAACTTCAAAAGCTGTATCACATACGACAGCATAAACGACGACATAAACGCCGCAAAGATGTACTCAAGAGTAAACTCTGTACCTTTTAGCTTTTTATAAAGCGAAGAGCTTTGGTTTTTATTTTTATTCATAACGCGTCTCCAGTTGATAAATATACATAGTTATGATACCATATATATGTTTTTTAGACAAGA
Organism: Ruminococcus sp.; assembly: GCA_045532065.1. Taxonomy (GTDB): domain Bacteria; phylum Bacillota; class Clostridia; order Oscillospirales; family Acutalibacteraceae; genus Ruminococcoides. The sequence goes on from JAZSFG010000067.1 coordinate 9,729, forward strand.
GTTTATATGAACAAATAAAAGCACTTTTCTTTTCATATTTTCTGTGATACAATAGGTGTCGGAGTGTGATAAAATGTTCAGGTTGATAAAAGAGAGTGACCGCGAGCTTTACTACGCTTACGCGGAGAAATTTTACAACTCGGATGTAGTTAACGCGCCTGTACCGAAGGTTAATTACGAACTGACTTTTAACGAATTTATGCGTAGTAGTGACTACGTGTGGTGCTATATTTTCGAGTGTGACGGTAAGCCGTGCGGTTTTGCGATGCTGTCGAAAACCTTTTCGCAGGAAGCAGGCGGATACTCGGTCACAATTGAAGAAATCTACATCGACGAAGAGTACCGTAACCGCGGAATGGGAACACAGTTTTTCGAGTATATAAAGGAAAATATCCCTGCCGCACGCTTCAGAATCGAGGTCGAACTTGAAAACGAAAAGGCAAAGCGACTTTACGAGCGTATGGGCTTTGAGGTTTTGCCGTATGTACAGATGGTTATCGATAAGCACAACAAAGAGTGTAAGGAAAACGAGCAGTTATGATTAAGAAAATTATAGTTTTTCTGCTTTTAGTTGTTTTTGTTTTGTCGCTTACTGCGTGCGGTGAAAAAGAGAGTAAATATACCGACGAGATGTTCGCTCTTGATACTTTTATAAGCTTTACTTTGTATGACGATGACGAAGAGCTTTGTAAAAACACAGTAGAGAAGTGCAAAAACGAGATAAAAAGACTCGAGAAGCTTTTTAGTGCAACTCTTCCTGATTCTGATGTGTATAAAATTAACCACCGCGAGGGTGATTCGGTAGCGGTAGCGGATGAAACCGCGTATCTTTTGAATGAGTCGCTCGGGCTATCAAGTAAAGTCGACGGAGCGTTTGATATAACAATAAGAGAGCTTATGAGTGCGTGGGGCTTTGACTCGAAAGAGTATAAAGTGCCGAGTGACAGCGAAATCGAAAAAGCACTTTTAAACGTCGGCTACGATAAGGTAAGCGTCGAGGGTAATCTCGTGACGCTTGAGTCTGGTGTGAAAATCGATTTAGGCGGTGTGGCGAAAGGCTACATCGGTGAAATGGTGAGCGAGGTTATCAAAAACAGCTCGGTTGACTGTGCTATAGTTAATATGGGCGGTATGATAATTACTGTCGGCGAAAAAGAAAGTGGCGAAAAATTCACCGTCGGTGTCGAGCACCCTGACGATACAAAAGGCTATTTCTATACTTTCTTTTGTGATGAGGTTTTTGTTTCAACAACTGGAGCGTATCAGCGATACTTCGAAGAAAACGGAGTTAAATACCACCATATTTTAGACACAAAAAGCGGAAAGCCGTGCGACAGCGAATTTTCGAGCGTTACGGTTGTTGGCAGTAGCGGTGAAAAAACCGATATGCTTTCTACCGCGTTTTTCGTGATGGGACTTGAGAAAACTAAAGAGTATCTGAAAACTCACGATGATAACTCGGTTGTTATCTTAAGTAAAGACGAAAAAACGCTTTATGTAAGTGAGAGTTTAAACGGCACTTTAGAAAAAGAGTTTAAAGACGAGATAAATATTGTTTATATATAAATTTTTATAAAATGAGAGGTTATTATGGAAAGAGAAAAGTTAGGCTCTAGACTGGGATTTATCCTGATTTCAGCCGGATGTGCAATCGGTCTCGGTAACGTTTACCGCTTCCCGATTATCACCGGAGCGTACGGCGGTGCGGCTTTCGTACTGATTTATATTGCGTTCCTTGTTTTACTTGGTTTACCTGTTATGATGGCGGAGCTCGCTGTCGGCAGAGCAAGCCAGCGTAGTATCGCGACATCTTTCGATGTACTGCAAAAGCCAAAGCAGAAATGGCACCTTATGAAGTACGTCGGTGTTTCGGGTAACTATTTGCTGATGATGTTCTACTGTACAATTTCGTGCTGGATGTTAGTGTACTTTGTAAAGTATCTTACAGGCTCTATTTCGGGCGTCACAGGCACAGAACAGCTCGGTCAGATTTTCGGCGCTACTGCGTCTAACACACCGCTTAACATCATCACAACCTATGCTGTTATTCTCTTAGGTTTCGGTGTTTGTGCGCTTGGACTTCAGAAAGGTGTAGAACGTATCACAAAGATTATGATGGTAGCGCTGTTAGCACTTTTAGTCGGTCTTGCTGTATATTCATGCACACTTTCAAATGCTGCTGAAGGTCTTAAGTTCTATCTTGTTCCTTCGTTTGAAAAAATGAAAGAAGCAGGAGTTGCTACCGTTGTTTCTGCGGCTATGGGACAGGCGTTCTTCACACTTTCTATCGGTATCGGTTCTGTTGCGATTTTCGGCAGCTATATCGGCAAAGAAAGAAGACTCTTAAGCGAAGCTGCTACTATCATTTCGCTCGATACTTTCGTAGCGCTTATGTCAGGTCTGATTGTTTTCCCTGCATGTTTTACATACAATAATGTTGACGGACTTTCAGTCGGCAACGCAAACGCAGGCTTCCTGTTCACAACACTTTCTTCTATTTTCAACCAGATGCCTGGTGGTCGAATCGTCGGCACGCTGTTCTTCCTGTTTATGATGTTTGCGGCACTCTCGACAGTTATCGCTGTATTTGAGAACATCGTTTCGTTCTGGCTCGAGCTTACAAAGCTCAAGAGATGGGCTATTTGTCTTATCAACGTCGCACTTATGATGGTGCTCGTACTTCCTGCAATTTTATCTAACTCTATCTGGGCAGACATTAAGGTGTTCGGTCAGGGCTTTATGGATTTAGAGGATACTATCGTATCTAAGTGGATGTTACCTATCGGTAGCCTTGTATACGTTGTATTCTGTACTTGGAAATTCGGCTGGGGCAGAAAGAACTTCCTCGACGAAGTCAACACAGGTAAGGGACCTAAATTCCCTGTATGGATTTCGTACTATATGAAGTTTTTACTTCCACTTATCATCATTGCTGTATTTGCACTTTCGTTTATTGAACTTTAATCAAAAGGCCTTCTGTAGAAATTACAGAAGGCTTTTTTATGTTCAAAAATTGTTAATTTTTTAATCAAAAAACTGTCAAAAGACGAGATTATACTCTGGACATAGATTGATAATTCTAATTTTTTATAGTATATTATCTATATACAGGAGGAATGTTTATGTCTGATAATTTTGACGATATTTTCGGCACACAGAACGAAAACGAAGAAGAAAAAACACAGAGCGAAGAGCTTTACTCGAAAGAAGAATCGCAGTACGACACACAGGCGTATTTTGAAGCACAGCCACAGCAGTATGATAACCCGTATTACTCAAGTGAGCAGTACACAAATAGCGAAAAAACACCGTATACTAATCCATACACAAATCCGTACACACAGAAAACACCTGTCACAACCCCTACTCAGGCTCCTACGCCTGTCAGAGTGACAGAAAAAAGCAGAAGAAGCGTTCCGCTTTCACTTGTAGCACTTCTTTTAGTAGTAACTATAGTGCTGTCTGCGTTTGTGGGCTTTGCAGGCTCGGTGCTTTATTCACAGATTAAACTTTCGGGTACTGAAATCTCGGATAACGGTGCGATGATTATAAATAAAGTTGATATCGACGAGCAAACAGCTGGGACTCTTAGTGACAAACCTACGTCCCAGATAACCGACGAAGTAGCCGACACCGTCGTTGAAATTACGACAGAAATTATGTCGACAAACTCGTTTTATGGTCAGTACGTATCACAGGGCGCAGGCTCGGGCGTTATTATATCCTCTGACGGCTATATTGTTACCAACAACCACGTTATCGACGGTGCTTCTTCGATTACTGTTACATTACGTGACCAGACATCATATAAAGCTCAGCTTATCGGTAAAGACTCCGTTATTGACGTAGCACTTCTGAAAATCGATGCTACTAACCTCAAAGCCGCTAATTTCGGCGACTCCGATAAACTCAAAGTAGGCGACAAAGCTGTCGCTATCGGCAACCCTCTGGGACAGCTGGGTGGTACTGTAACCGACGGTATTATTTCAGCTCTCGACAGAGATGTTGTTATTGATGACGAAACTATGAGCCTTTTACAGACCGACTCGGCGATAAATCCGGGTAACTCAGGTGGCGGTCTTTTTGACGGTCAGGGCGCACTTATCGGCGTCGTAGTCGCAAAATCTTCGGGCGAAGAAATCGAGGGCTTGGGCTTTGCTATCCCGATTAACGACGTTGTTGATATTTTAGACGACTTAAAAGAGTACGGCTATGTACGAGGCAGAGTAACTGTTGGTATGCAGCTTATCGACCTGACAAACTCAATGTACTCGATGTACTACTACGGAAATTCACAGGACGGCTGTTACGTTTACTCGGTTGATTTCAACTCTGCAGCTTACAAAGCAGGTATCCAGCAGGGGGACCGAATCGTGAGCATCAACGGCAAGGAGATCAAGACTACTGCTGATGTCGAAGCACAGCTTGACGATAAGAAAGTCGGCGATACCGTGACGTTTGAAATCGAGCGAAACGGTCGTACAGCAGAGGTTGACATCACACTTGACGAGTACGTGCCTGCTGACGTTATTAAAAACGAAAACGCAGACAACATTTTTGACCCATTCGGATGATAATTAGATAATAACTTTTTGATAAATTCCCCTTAATATATGATACTCCCAAAAAGAAAAAGGCAGTTCGTTTTGAACTGCCTTTTTTGTTTTTTGTGTTATTACTCTTCAACCGAAAGCGCTTTTAGAATCATATTTGCACACATATAGACGTTACCGCCACCCATAGTGAGGACTAAATCGCCTTCTTTTGCGTTTTCTACGATGTACTTTGTGATGTCTTCAAACGTGTCGATGCACTTACTGCCTTCGACCTTTGCGCCTAAGTCGGTGTTGTAGATGTTATAGGTGTTAGTTTCTCGAACAGGTAAGATTTCCGAAATAATAGCTTTGTCTGGAATCGAGAGAGCCTTCGCAAAATCGTCGAGCAACATCGCTGTACGGGAGAAGGTGTGCGGCTGGAAAATAGCCCATACTGTGTTAAAGCCCATATTCATAGCGGCATTGAGTGTAGTAGTAAGCTCTGTCGGATGGTGAGCGAAGTCGTCAGCTACCGTGATGCCTTGTGGCTTGCCTAAAATCTCAAAACGTCTGTGAACTCCTGTGAATTTGTGAAGGTTTTCTGCGATGCACAACGGCGATGCTCCTAAGTATGCCGCAGTAGCAGCCGCCGCTAAAGCGTTAAACACATTGTGATTACCAGGGACAACAAGCTCGATTTCGCACAGCTTTTCGCCTTTTGACATAAAGTCGAAGGTGGAAGTAGCACCCTTGACAGTTAAGTTTTCTGCGTAGTAGTCGTTAGTGTTATTAAAGCCGAAGGTGATTTTCGGTAAATCAACGTCTTTTACAGCGTCGATAGTGTTTTCGTCGTCGCCGTTGATAACCAAAGCGCCACTTGTTTGCTTCGCAAATTTATTGAAACTGCGCTTGATGTGGTCTAAATCCTTGAAGTAATCGAGGTGGTCAGCGTCGACGTTTAAGATGATAGAAATGTACGGATTAAGCTCTAAGAAAGTGTCTACATACTCGCACGCTTCACACACGATGATGTCGCTTTGACCAACGTATGAGTTACCGCCGATGAATGGAAGCTTACCGCCGATGATAGCAGACGGGTCAAAACCCGAACCGATTAACACCTGTGACAGCATAGCTGTGGTGGATGTTTTTCCGTGTGTACCTGACACTGCGATAGAGCGGTTGTATCTGCGTGTAACAATTCCGAGCATAACAGAACGCTCAAGAGTCGGAATACCTTTTGCGTTAGCTTCCAAGAGCTCAGGGTTATCCTGCTTTACAGCGGCGGTGTATACCACAAGCTCCTGATCGGTTATGTTCTCTTTTTTATGTCCCATAAATACAGGAATACCGTATGATTTGATTCTCTCTAAAGTATCGCTTTCGTTACAGTCAGAGCCTGTAAGAACGAATCCCTCGCTGTGTAAAATCTCAGCAAGCGGACACATACCCGAACCGCCGATGCCGATGAAGTGAATTTTCTTAATATTATCAAGCAAGTTATCGTATTTCATAATCATTGCCCCTTACATTATACAATTACAAATGTATTATAATGTTTTATGTATAAAAAATAAACATCTATTTCAATTTTGTTACTTCTTTTTTATTATATAGAAAAATAAAGTGCATTGTTACTGTATAATTTTTATGTAAGATTTATTGTTAGGGCTGAAATTATGAAGAAAAACGACATAATCAGATTAGAAATAGTTGATATGACATCCGATGGTAGCGGTGTTGGAAAAACCGACTCTATGGTAGTTTTTGTGCCTGATACCGCTGTGGGTGATATTTGTGATGTTCGCATTTTAAAAGTGAAAAAGAACTTATGCTTCGGTAAAATCGAGAAGATTGTTAAGGAAAGCGAACATAGAATTAAACCTGAGTGTTCTGTATCAAATCGTTGTGGCGGTTGTGTCTACAGGCACTTAAATTACACTGCCGAAAAGCAGATTAAGTTTAAAAAAGTGTATGACGCGGTGACTCGAATCGGTAAAGTCGACGGTGAAAAGGTAGTTGATATAATCTCGGCTGACGAGCGAGTCGACCGCTACAGAAACAAAGCGCAGATTCCTGTTTCGCTAAATAAAAGCGGTGAGGTTGAGATGGGCTTTTACTCACGCCACAGCCACAGAATCGCAAGCTGTGACGATTGCCTTTTATCTCCCGAGATTTTTACGCAGATTTCTCGTGATTTTAAAGACTTTTTGAGTAAATATCCGCAC
>JAZSFG010000080.1:0-4533 GCA_045532065.1 Ruminococcus sp.
CGTCTTTGTAGACATTGTTGAAGTTAGTAGTTGTAAGACCAGAACCCTCAGGCCATGCGTTAGAATCAATATAGTTATCAGTAAGGCCTGTGAAAAGCTCTTCTTTTGTAGTCATAAGCATTGCTGCTGTTGACTCTGTCTGATAAACCTTTAATGTACCGAGGTTCTTTGTTGTAGAGCCTGTTAAACCTGTAACAGTATGTGAACCCACTGTGAGGTTTACTGCATCGCCGTTGTTGTATGATGTGCCGTCGATTGTAAATGAATCAAAGCTTGAGTAGATATTAACCTTAGTTAAATCTACGTATGATGGTACATAGAAGTGATGCTCTGAACCTTTCTTGAACCATTTAACAGCGTCAGTAGGGTTACCATCACCGCGTGTATCAATCCACAAGCCGTATGAGAGGTCTTCAATTGTACCCTCAGGCGCAGCAACTGTATCATCATCAACCCAAGAACCTTTACTGCTTTCAGTTGCTTTGTAAACGTTAGTAGTAGCCTCATCAGCACTCCATGTACCCCACTGTGTAGTTGAAGCGTTTTCTTCATCATAGTAGTATGAAGCACGATAGAATGTGTAGTTTGTAGCAGCCTTGTCAACTTTGCCGTACCAGAGAGTTTTACCACTCAAAGTATCAACAGTCTCAGTCATCTTGACCTTGTCTCCGGCGTTTGAATATACAAAAACATTAGAGTCATCCTCTGTAATATAGCTACTTGAAGTGCTATCTAAGAAGTAGATAGTCTTGTACTCGCCTGTTGGTTCAATCACCTCAGGAGGAGTGTAAGAACCAAGCATATTGTGATAATCGTTACCGTTATTCCATTCCCATACAAGAATTATTTTATTATCGCCTGGATTCACCTCTTCGATAGCCCATCTGTCATTATTTGCTTTTCTGTATGTCTTCATACCGTTAGCTTCAATCGGAACTTCTGTTTTGTAAATTTTGAAGTTCTGTGCAGCATTGTTCCAATAAGAAGAACCTACTGAATACTGCTTTGTTTCGCCTGTTGCAGTAAGAGTTGCGTCACCAACGAGACCTGTAGAATTATTCCAGTAGTGAAGTGTAGGAACAAAGTCTTTGATATGCTCTACAACACCGACATATACAGTTTTGTGTGTTGGAGCTTCTGTAGGTGGCTGAGTCGGAGCATCTGTCTCATCTTCTGACGGGTCCTCTTCAATTTCATCTACATTTATATACATATTTGACCACGCAGTGTTACCATTTGGTCTGAAATAGAGAGTTGTCTCTTCACCTGCCTGATTGTCAGCAATCTCGTATCCGTTGCTGTCTTCGCCCGGGTACCATGCTGTGATTGTGTAACCATCAGTATAGATGACCTTAACTTCATCACCAGATGTGAATGTATAATTTAAAGTATACTCTTTAGAATTCTCTGGATTTATATCAAGTTTTCTGTCTGCTTTTACATCTTCAAGTGACCACATATCCTTACCGTCTAATGTACCAACAAGGTAATAACCTTCTTCGCATACCGGTGGGTCAGTTTCAGGCTCTGTAGGTGGTTCTGTCGGAGGAGTTGTAGGCTCTGTTGGAGTTTCCACAATCTTTGTAGCAAGCATATTGTGGTAAATCTTAGAACCATCAGAATTTGTACCATACTCCCAAACGAGGATAATCTGTGTATCTTTAGGGGTTACTTCTTCATTTGCCCAACAATTATTAGAAGACTTGTTGTAAGTCTTCATACCATTAGCAGCAACAGGAACTTCAGCTTTGTAAATCTTGAAGTTTTGTTTAGCGTTATTCCAGTAAGCAGAACCTACTGCATACTGCTGTGTCTCACCTGTTGCAGTAAGAGTAGCATCACCTGTAAGACCTGTAGAATTATTCCAGTAGTGGAGTGTTGGAACGAAGTCTTTGATATACTCTATAACGCCGACATAAACTGTTCTGGTTCTAGGAGTAGCTGCAACGTCTGACTGAGCGTGATATACAGAGAGTTTGTTTGTAGAAATCTCGTATTTGAACTCGTATGTACCGCCTGTAGCATTTAAAGTACAGTTTGTAGATGAGTTCATAGTCCAGCGGTTAGCAGTGTCAGAAATTGTACCCGCGTTACCGTGCCAATCATCTGTGCCTGCATTGTGCACCTTGAATGTATATGTACCCGCAGGGATTTCTTTGATAACAGTAACGATATCGTCGTTATCTGTCTTTACAAATGCATCAGTTGCTGCCCAATCATTGAATGAACCCTTTAAGTAGTAAGCAGAAGATGCAAGAGTTAATGTATTAACGGAATTATATGTAATTTTATATGTTCCGTCACCGCCGTTAACAAAGGTCATAGTTCTGTATGTGCCATCGCCGTTATCAACACCGATGATTGATGTAGCGCCTGCTTTAACGCTAGGGTCAACTGTCACTGTTGTACCGTTGAGCTTTACAAAACCACTGACAGACTCGTCGCCTAAAACAGGTGTGCCTTCAAGACCAACAGTGAAAGTTGTGAGACCTTCTGAAACGGAAATAGAAGCACCATCGAGGGATGAACCACCACTGCTACTATTTGTCACACCAGAAACGTTAGCTGCGATAATAGGTGTAACAGAGCCGAATGAAGCGTTTGTATAATCAACAATATTCTTGTCGATAAGATTTGCTACCGAAGAGAAAACAACCTTAACTTCTGAAATTGTACCGCTCTTAGAAAGTTTGAAAGTACTGTTAACACCAAGTGATTCTAACAACTTGATTAAGTCAGCGTATGTGTTCTTATCAAGCACCATAGACTGAGCTGCAGTACCATCATAATAGTGAAGAGTAGCAGTTGAAGCCTCGTAGTAAAGGTTAGTATTGCCTCTTACATAAGTTTCGCTAGCAACAAGACGATATGTTCTACTGTTTGTTGGTAGAAGAACTGATGGAATACCGTTGCTGTCAGGTAATTTAACTACCTCATCTGAAGCAGGAGTGATGTAGTGATCGCTTAAAGGCTTGTACACGATACTAACGATCATACTTGCAAGAAGATCATCCCATGTATTTGTATCAAGCTGAATTTCTTTGCATACAGAAACACCACCAGGCATAACCTGTGTCTTATTTCGGGATTCATCGCCCTGAATAATAATGTCTGTGTTGCCCTTTTTCATAGTAGCAACAGTGTCAATGTTAGCGTATGTGATACCGTTCATCCAAGCCGGAGAAGCAGTAAGTTTTGCATCTTCTGAAGCTGATTCTTTGAGTTCATCATAAACATCAGAGAATGACTTTGAAAGAGCTGAGCCGGTATTTGCGTAGTAGTAAGCGTATGTACGCATCCACAGTGGACGACGTGCGGTTTCTACAAGTGCATTTTCAAGAGCTTCTTTGCTCTTATACTTCTTAGCTAAAGCCGCAGCTACTGATGGAGTAATAAGAATAGTACGCTTAGTGTTTGCGTTATCTTCAACAGATTTATAGCCAAGACCACCGAGGTTTTTCTCAGTAATATCCCACGCTAAAACCTTCATAATTTCTTCAGGTAAATCTGTAGCAGGAGTTACGTTGTTACCCCACATTGAGAATGAAGTTGCAGTGATAACGTTATCGTTCATATCAAAACCTGCTTCAACGTGGTGTGGTTCCCAACCAACGTTCACACAGTTTTGCTCATCTTCTGAGAAAACGAGTGGCTGAACGTTACCGAAAGCGTTTGTTCGCTCTAAACCTGCAAGATTGATGAGTGCAAGCTCCATGAAACGAGCAATAGCGATATTGCACTCCTCTGTTGTCATACCCTGAGCGTTGTCAATACCGAGCTGACGAGCGATAGGACCGTTAACATACATCATAGGTGTTAATTCGCCTGAACGCAGAGAATCAAGGTAATCTTCATCGCCTAAAGCTTCAACGAAAGCGATACAAACAGGTAAATATTCAGCAGAACAACCTGACATAATAGCGTTAGCCGCTACCTGATATGCAGTAACACTTCTGCCATTTACAGTAGCAACAACATCGTTGTCAGAATATGGAGTATATCTCATGAATTTTTCTGCTTTAATCCAAGTAGGCGGAACAATCGGCAAACCGTCTGTCCAGCCTTGTTCATCAAAGTACTGTTGAACTTCCTGATATGTGCCGTGTCCATTTGGCATAATATACTGGTCGTGTGTATTTGTTTCGCTTCTTGGTGAAACAACAGCAAACTTGTTGTTTTCAGGTTCCAAGCAGTCGCAGTCATCTTCACGACAGTTAAGAGTATCGTATGAAATCTTATTTTCTATATCTGCGTCCGTGTATCTTGCGCTAGCTGGTATGCCAATTGACATAATACTAACTACAGTAATAATACTAAGCATTAACGCAATAACACGATTTAAAACTTTTGACTTCATGGTACCATCCTTTCTTTTTTTTAATGGTAAATCGAAATAGTTTAAAATTGATTAGTTAATACTTAGTTAAGATAGTAAGTATCCAAACTGTTATATCCGAGCTCGCTCATAAGGTTATTCCATGTTCTGGTGCTTGGAAGATACGCTTCGTATGAAACGCAGTCACCACCAGGCAT
>JAZSFG010000099.1:0-11242 GCA_045532065.1 Ruminococcus sp.
CTTAGCTCTCTCAATCAGAAGGAATATTACCATAGAGAGAAGAACATGGGCTACGAGTCTTCTATTGAGCAGCAGGGTTCAATGGCAGGTGACTGTGTTGATATCAATACAGAGAACCCCGCTGTAGCAAAGTACATCACAGATACATATCTTAATTACGCAAATATGGGCGTTGATGCGTTCCGTCTTGATACAGAAAAGCACATCAACCGTTGGACACTTAACAACGCTTACTTCCCTAAATTCTACGACATTATGTCTATGAAGACAGGCGGTAAGGAGAACTTCCACATCTTCGGTGAGGTTTGCTCCAGAGTTCGAGAGACATGGAACCACAACATTCCTTCTTCTTCTCCTGCATTCTTCACATGGGAAGAGACAAACTCAGCTTGGATTGGCAACTGGAACACAACTGATAGAACAGCTAACATTGCTACTTCTATCAAGCACTACGATGCTCACAGAGATCCATCAGGTCTTCCAACATCTAACAACGCTTACTTAAGCGGTATCAAATACCACACACCTGACTACTCAAAGTCAAACGGTACTTCTGTAATCGACTTTACAATGCACTGGAACTTCGAGAACGCTTACAACGCTGTAAGAGCAGGTTACGCTGAAGACTCATATATGAACGACTCAACATGGAACGTAATGTACGTTGACTCACACGACTACGGTCCTGACGGTATGGAGAAAACTCGTTACAGCTTAGGTGCACAGGCTTGGGCTGAGAACTTAAACCTCATCTTCACATTCCGTGGTATCCCTTGTGTATACTATGGTACAGAGGTAGAGTTTGCGAAGAACGTTCCAATCGACGTTGGTCCTAACCAGCCACTTTCTACAACAGGTCGTGCATACTTCGGTGACCACTTAGAGGGTACTGTTAAGGCTACTGACTTTACAAAGTACACAGCTTCTGGTAAGGTTTCTGAAACTCTTAACGCTCCACTTGCTAAGCATATGCAGAAATTAAACGCTATCAGACGTGCTATCCCTGCTTTACAGAAGGGTCAGTATACACACGATGGCAACTACGTTCAGGGTGGTGAGATGTCATACATCAGAAGATATACAGCAAACGGTATTGATTCACTCGCTTGCGTTGCTATCACAGACGGCGCTACATTCAAAAACATCCCTAACGGTAAGTACATCGACGCAGTTACAGGCGATGTAAAGAACGTTACAAACGGCACACTCTCAGTTTCTTCAACTGGTAAGGGTAACATGAGAGTATACGTATGCTGTGCACAGGGCTTTACTGGTATTTCTGGTAAAATCGGTCCTGACGGTCAGACATACTTAAAGTAATAACTTAACCTTTTTTATTGAAAAGCTCGGGTGAAAACTCGGGCTTTTCTTTTTTCTTTTGTACCAAACTATTGAAAAAAATATATAGATGTTGTATAATTGATAATAAGTTAGTATGCTATTATTTGGCTAAAACATACAGTGATGTGTAAAGCTTTTAGTCACAATATAAGTGTTTTTGGCGTTATTCATAAATAATACAGAACTATTTTGTAAATGTTGTCTGAATTCGGGCGTTGTTTCTTGTCTTTGGGGCTTGAATATGATGACGTTTTACAAGTTGTCTGTTTTAATTTAAGAATATGCTTTAGTGCTTTTTAATAGCGTAAGTAATTTAGATTAAAGGAGGTTATTACTTATGAGAAACACAAAGCACAGTTTTAAAAGTGCAATATGTGTTATTCTGACAGTTTTACTCGTTTTAAGTGCTGTACTGTGCGTTGCGGCTGCTGAAAACGATGTAGCAGAAACAGGTGCTTCGGGTACAGTGTATTTCGATAACACACAAAACTGGTCAAATCTGCACTGCTATATGTGGAACGGCTCAGGTGAAACAAAGAACGCTGATTGGCCTGGTCAGCCTATGACTCTTGTAGAAGGTAGCGTGTACAAATACACAACTTCTACTGACTACCAGAATGTTATCTTCAACAACGGCGGTAACGGTCAGCAGACAGGCGATTTACAGTTCCCTGGCGACGGTCAGATTTACAAAAACGGCGCTTGGAGTCTGTACGAAAAACACGTTGTTGTTCCTACAGAAGAGCCAAAGCCGACTGAGTCACAAAAACCAACAGAGCCACCAGCTCCTGGCACTACAAAGATTGTTTACTGCAAGAACTCTGCAGGCTGGTCGAATGTAATGTGCTATATGTGGACAGATGGTGCAGGTAACAACGGCGGTTGGCCTGGCAAACAGATGGAAAACATCGGCGAGGACATCTGGCAGTATGAAATCACAGGCGACTTCAAAATGGTTATCTTCAACAACGGCGCAGGTACACAGACAGGAAACCTTACTTTCCCTGGTGACGGCCGAATCTACGATAACAAAACAGGTGAGTGGGATGTTTACGACGTTTCACCAATCAGAGTCAAGAGTACATCTACTGACATTAAGTCCCCACAGTACAAGGGTAGCGAAATTATCCTTTCTGCTGATGCAGTAAGCACAGGCGGTGCTGTATACTACAAGTTCAGCGTTGAATTAAACGGCAAAACTACTGTTTTAGCTGACTATTCAACAAAGAATAATGTAGCGTGGACACCTACTGCTACAGGTACATACAAGATTGTTTACGACTTCAAGGACGCTATCGGCAACGTTAACCAGAGAACAGCCGAGTATGTAATAAACGACGATTCAACACTCAAAAAGCCTGTTATCAAAAAGGTAACTCCGGGTTCTTCTCAGCTCGAGCCTGGTAATGCTACAATCAAAGTTACTGCAGGCGGTGGCAAAACAGGTACAAACCTGTTATTTTACAAGTACACAATCAAGAACGACGCAGGCAAAACCGTGAACGTTCCTTACTACTCAAAGACAGCATCTTACAACTACAACTTCAAAAATATCGGTACTTACACAGTAAAAGTAAGTGTACAGAATGCAGACAATGATGTTGCTGAACGCACTTACACATACGAGGTAGTAGGCGAGGTTGTTGAAAAGCCAACTGATACTCCTCCTGATTTCCCATCAGAAATCCCTACAACTCCAACTGAAGACGATTATATGAAGGGTGACGCTAACAACGACGGTGATGTTACTATCACTGACGCTACAGTAATCCAGCGTTACTGTGCACTTATTATTACAAAAGACGAGTTTAACTTCTTAAACGCTGAAGTAAGCGGTGACGGTGATGTTTCTATCGTTGACGCAACAGCTGTACAGCGTTTCGTTGCAAAGCTCGGATGGTAAAGGAGGTAACACATAATGAATACAATTAAAAGAATTATTTCACTCGTGCTTGTGACTTTACTTGTTGTGTCTGTGGGTGTTATCTCAGTTTATGCTGCTCAGGAAAACGCAGCAGAGCTTTCTGCAGATTCAGGCATCACAATCCACGTGAAGTCAGAAGGTAAAGTTCCGTATGCTTACTACTGGAACGCTCTGCCAAATGACCTTTCTACATCTTACCCTGGCGTTAAGATGACTTTAGACAAGGATCAGGTTGGCGGTAACTGGTACACATACAAGTTCACTTCTGCTACAAAAATCAATCTCCTCTTTACTGACGGTACTGACACATTAGAGGGTCAGATAAGCGGTGAAACCACACGTACTACAGGTGAATGGTGGTACAAAGACGGTAAGTGGAGAGATAAAAACCCTGATATTCCATCAGACTATGAGTACACAGACTTACGAGAAGACACAATCTACTTCGTAATCACAACCCGTTTCTATGACGGTGACACAGGTAACAACATCCACTGCTGGGACGACAAGCAGGCTAACAACCCTGACTCCGACCCTGCATGGCGTGGTGACTTCAAAGGCCTTGCTGATAAGCTCGATTACATCAAAGCTCTCGGATTCTCTGCTATCTGGATTACTCCTGTTGTAACTAACGCTTCAGGTTATGACTACCACGGCTACCACGCTATGGACTTCTCAACTGTTGACGTTAGATACGAATCAGACGGCTATACATACGAAGACTTCATCGAAGACGCTCACGCTAAGGGTATCAAGATTGTTCAGGACGTTGTATGGCAGCACACAGGTAACTTCGGCGAAGCTTTCCTTGCTCCGCTGTTTACTAAGAAGTACGACAACTATCAGGACCTCGCTGAAATTGAGAAGTGTATGGTTCCTACACAGACACTCCTTGACTATAACGGCGTTTCAACTCCTGAAGAGTACTACGCACTAAAGCCACAGCAGCAGTATGACTCAAGACTTAACCTTATGAAGAATACTTCTTCTGCTGCAGGGGCTAACAACTCAACAGGTTCACATCCTGACGAAAGTGACTACTCAATGGCTAAGGTTTCTACTGATAAAGACGCAAACCCTCACAACTACTACCACACAGGTTATTTCCAGAGCCTTAACTGGGACGACTGGACCTGTAAGTATTGTCAGATTGCAGGCGACTGTGTTGACCTTAACACAGAAAACCCTGCTGTTGCTAAGTACCTCGTAGACGCTTATTCAAACTACCTCGATATGGGCGTTGACGCTTTCCGTGTTGATACAGTAAGACATATCTCAAGACTGTCGTTAAACACTTTATTCAACGACCAGATGAACGCGGCTGCTAAGGCTGCAGGCAACAACAATTTCTACATGTTCGGTGAAATCTGTTGCCGTTATTCACAGGTATGGTATCGTGACCACGCTTGTGAGTCTGCTCAGTTCTACACATGGGATGAGCCTGACACAACTTTAACTTCTAAGTGGAACAAGAATGTTGACGCTACTGCTGAAGAAATCAACGAGAATATGAACCTCACATTCGACCACTATAAGAAGTACGATAACGTAAGCAACCAGCCTACATCAGACAACGCATTCTTAAAGGGTATCACATACCACACACCTGACTACTCAAAGAGTTCAGGTATGGGCGCTATCGACTTCCAGATGCACTGGTGCTTCGATGACGCAAGTGGTGCTTTCGGTGTTGGTAAGGCTTCTGACAAGTACTACAACGACTCCACTTGGAACGTTGTATACGTTGACTCACACGACTACGCTCCTGACAGAGGTCAGCAGAACAGATTTGCTGGCGGTACTCAGACATGGGCTGAGAACTTAAACCTCATGTACACATTCCGTGGTATCCCTTGTCTCTACTACGGTAGTGAAATTGAGTTCCAGAAGGGCGTTGTTATCGACGTTGGTCCTAACAAGCCTCTCGCTCAGACAGGTAGAGCATACTTCGGTGACAACATCGAAGGTAATGTTACTGCTACTGACTTCAGTGAGTACACAGCTTCAGGTAAGGTTGCTGAAACTCTCAACAACCCACTTGCTAAGCATATTCAGAAGTTAAACGCTATCAGACGTGCTATTCCTGCTCTTCAGAAGGGTCAGTACACAGTTGATGGCAATTACGTTTCAGGTAATATGGCTTATGTAAAGAGATATACAAACGCTCAAGAGAACATCGATTCTCTCGCTCTTGTTACTATCTCAGGCGGTGCTACATTCAAGAACATCCCTAACGGCAAGTACATCGACGCTGTTACAGGCGAGGTTGTTAATGTAACAAACAGCACTCTCACAGTTTCTTCAATTGGTAAGGCTAACATGAGAGTTTACGTATGTTGCGCTTCTGGTTTTACTGGCATTACAGGCAAAACCGGTCCTGACGGTCAGGCATACTTAAAGTAATAACTTAAACTTATAATAAAAACCTCGGGTCAAAACCCGGGCTTTTTTGTTGTAAAGCGAAAAAATAAGCCACTGTTTTTGTGGGTGGAACACTCCGAAAAAACAGTGGCTTTACTTATTCGGTATTAAATTTACAGCTTTGCGTTTGTTTTACTCATAAAGCTCTCACTTTTGATGAGAAAACGCTCGTGATACGCTTTTCCGACAACACCGTGTTTGTCAGAAACAGTAATTTCAAAACACAGTCTGCGGTTATCCACTTCTGTCAAAGTCGATTCGCAAGTAACCTCGATGCCAACAGGGTCAGCAGAAAGATGTTCGACGTTGATTTTAGTACCGACGCTGGTGACACCTTCGTCTAAAAGCGGTTGTACGCTTTCTGCGGCGGTCTGCTCCATTAACGCGACCATAGCTGGAGTAGCGAAAACGTCTAAAATGCCTGAGCCCATAACCTTTGCTGTTTTGTCATCGGTTACTTCGATTGTAAGTGTGTTTTTAAGTCCTTCTTTTAACATAATATCTCCTTGGTTTGTTGCTTATTCTGCGCCTAAAACAGGGTCATCTCCGAAAAGCTCTTCGTTGCAGTCTTCGCAGTAGATAGCCCAGTCTTCTTCCATATTCGAGTCGGCGTTGACAGAAACCTTTTTACCACAGTTGTCACATGTGAGTTCTTTTTTCTCGCCACAACCGCACAGTAAAGCACAGAGCATTAAAATGGCAAAAACTAAAGCTAAAATTCGTTTAAACATAAAGATAACCCCTTTCAATTTATGTTTTAATTATAGCAATGCGCAATTTGAAATTCAAGAGTGTTAATATGATTCTTTTATTAAAAAATTTCAAAACTATTGACATTTGGAGCTTTAAGGAATACAATCATAACCCCAAAGCGTTTTAGTTTATATAATAAGTTAACATTGCGCCCGTTTACAGCAGCTTACAGCTTAAAGGAATTTAAGTAGGGGTCAGCGAGTCGTTGTCCTGTGTGTTAAAAAAATCGGGGATAGCTTTTGCCTTGCAAAAGCGCATCCAAAAGTCGCTTTTGTGACATAGAAATCACTTTGTGATTCAAGATGTCACTTTCGCTTTATTTTGGTCATTTTGTGCTGTAGACGGGCGTATTCTTTTTTTGAGGTAGAGTATGTATATCAAAGATGATACGATAAAATTCGAATATTGTGATATGAACTTTCTCAAGAAGTTCGGAGTAAAAACAGCTTCCGATATGGTGCTTGACTTCAAAAGTATAAACGAAATTCCGTTTATTTACGATACTTATCAGTTGGCTGATTTTTTCGGTACTTCAAGAAAGAATCTTTTTAAAGTGTCAAAAAACGTCGACAAGTACTACTACTCGACTACGATAAAAAAGCGTAGTGGGGGAGTGCGAAAGCTCAACGTCCCTGATGATACACTGAAGTTTATGCAACGCTGTATTCTCAAGCGTATTTTGTGCGAGTTGCCTGTGTCAAAATACGCGACAGCGTACAAGAAAGGCGCAACTCTGAAGGACAACGCTAAAGTTCACAGCGCCAAAAAGTATATTTTAAAACTGGATTTGAAAGACTTTTTCGATAGTATTACTTTTATGCAGGTGTATAACGCTGCTTTTTCGACACGGTATTTTCCAAAGCAGATTGGCGTTATACTGACCACACTTTGTACTCGTGAAGATGTACTTCCACAGGGTACTCCGACTTCGCCTGCGTTGTCTAATCTTGTGATGAAAAACTTCGACGATAGTTTTGGCAGTTGGTGTGCAAAGCGTGGCTTTTCATACACACGTTATTGTGATGATATCACTGTTTCTTCTGACAATGAGCTCAAAGGTGTTTACAGTAAATGCAAGTTTATGCTATCTAAAATGGGTTTTGAAATTAACGAGAAGAAAACCAGATTTATAACAAATGCGTCGCGCCAGACTGTTACGGGGCTTACTGTTAATTCTTCTGTAAAAGTGCCGACACCGTATAAAAAGGAGCTCAGACAGGCTGTGTACTATACGCTGAAATACACAGCTGTAGACGCATTAAAACGTGATAAAAGCTTTGAGCGCAAGACACAGAGGACAATTGATGAAGAGGCTGTGCGCTATCTTAACTGCCTTATAGGAAAAGTATCCTATGTGTTGCAGATTGAAGAAGACAACGCGTATTTTAAATCAGCTTTAATCAAACTTGTTAATCACAAAGATGAGCTGGAGCTTGATATCAAGCGTGAAAATTATTATACTTTCTAAAAGTAAAACCCCACCTGAAATAAATCGGGTGGGGCTTGTTTGCGCTTATGGGTATGTTAATCGTCGATGTCTTTATCATAGGAGAGGATTTCGCCTGTTTTTGCGTTTATGTCGTAGTCATATTCGTATTTACCCTGTTTGAAGTCTACTTCGTACTTCTCAACACCGTCGTCAAAGTCATACTCGACACGTAAAAACTGAACGTCGCTTTCTTTGAAGCCTGCGTGGTCTAAAGCGATGGATTTCGCTTTTTCTTCTGAGATTTTGCTGTCAGCAGGTTTTTCTGTCACAGCATCAGTAGGTGCTTGTGTCACTTCATCAGTAGGAGCTTGTGTGCTCTGGTCTGTAACAGCAGGGTCGTTTTGGTTGCCTGTCTGTGTTACTTCGGAATTTGTACAAGCGACTAAAGAAAATACTAGTAAAAGGGAGAGTGAAAGTGCTAAAAGTTTTTTCATTTTGTTAGCCTCCTTTTAATAAGTGTAGTCGTATATCGATAAAATATCAGTTATTTATTCGTATTATCCACCCATCATAACTTCAGAGATAATATCTAAAACTTTCTGGTGGCAACCGCCACAGCCTGTGGAACAATGCGTTACTTTCTGGACATCTTCAAAAGCTTTAAGAACATCGTCGAACTTACTGTTAGTGTCTAAAGCGTTTGCGATGTCTGCGTAGCTTACCTGTTTACAGTTGCATACTGTATAGTTTAATTCCATAAAATACCTCCGAAAATTTATTACACAAAAGGCGTATTGCACCGTTTTGCAATACGCCTTAATTTACACAATTCGATGCTGATTAATATCTATTAACCAAAGTATCTCTTAAGTAAACCTTTGAAGCCTGCGCCGTGTCTAGCTTCGTCCTTAGCCATCTCGTGAACTGTGTCGTGGATAGCGTCTAAGCCTAACGCCTTTGCTCTTGTAGCAAGGTCGAGTTTGCCAGCACAAGCGCCTGTCTCAGCGTCTACTCTCAGCTCTAAGTTCTTCTTTGTTGAGTCTGTTACAACTTCGCCTAAAAGTTCAGCAAATTTTGCTGCGTGTTCAGCTTCTTCATAAGCTGCCTTCTCCCAGTAAAGACCGATTTCAGGATAGCCTTCTCTGTGAGCAACTCTAGCCATAGCGAGATACATACCAACTTCAGAGCACTCGCCCTCAAAGTTTGCACGTAAGTCCATGATGATATCTTCCGGTGCGTCTTTTGCAACACCTACAACGTGTTCACAAGCAAAGCCTGCTTCTTCGTCCATCTTGTTGAATTTGTCTGCAGGAACCTTACATACAGGACAGCTTTCAGGAGCCATATCGCCTTCGTGAACATAACCACATACTGAACATACCCATTTCATAATAAAAACCTCCAAAAATTTCAATTAATAGTTTCGCAGCAGTCACAGCACTCGCCGTGAAAAACTACGTTTTTTCTGTTAATACAAAAGCCTTTTTGAGAAAGCTCCTTTTCAAGAGGAGACTGCTCGCTACTGTGCAGGTCAAAGACCTTTTTGCACTTTTCACACACAAAATGTGCGTGGTCACTCGTGTCAGCGTCGATTCTCTCTTCGCCGTCGACGTTTGCTACCGTGATGATTTTTCCTTGCTCTTTAAAAAGAGCGATGTTGCGGTAAACAGTGCCAAGACTCAAATTCGGAATCTCTTCTTTTAGCTGTTCGTACACCCAACTTGCACTCGGGTGAGACTTTGTGCTCGCAATCGTTTTGAAAATAGCTTCTCGTTTTGAGCTGTAATTGTGACCTTTCATAACGGCCACCTCCTTAAAAACAGTAATCATTACTGTTTTCTGTCACTAATATAGCATACATCTAATAATTTGTAAAGAGTTTTTTTGAATTTTTTCAAAAATTTTTTCATATAATTTATGTGCAGGACTGTATTCTGTAATATTTATTAAATTTTGGAGGTTAATATGCCGAAAGTTTTTTTGAGTCCGTCGCTTCAGGAGTACAACCCGTACGTAGGCGGTGGAAACGAGGAGTACTATATGAATCTTTTAGCGGATGCGATGGAGCCGTACTTAAGAGCGTCGGGGATAGAGGTTGAGCGAAATACTCCGTCACAGACCTTGAGTCAGGCGATTGCACAGTCGAACAGTTCGGGTGCTGATTTACACTTTGCGCTTCACTCAAACGCCGCAGGTGAGAGTAACTCGGGACAGGTCAGAGGTGCTGAGTTTTACTACTACCCGACAAGTAGTAACGGTGAGAGGTTTGCTAATATTCTAAAAGAGAATTATGATGAAGTCTATCCGGTCACAGACAGAATAAGCGCTATACCTACCACTTCGCTTGCGGAAGTAAAGCGCACTTCTACTCCTGCGGTGCTTGCGGAGGTTGCGTACCACGACAACGCACAGGACGCTCAGTTTATCAGAGATAATCTCGACTCTATAGCGAGAAATTTATCGAAAGGAATAGCGCAGTATTTTAACGTGCCTTTTGTTGAGCCTTAAATGACCTAAGTGAAAGAAATCCGATTTAAGGCTTGAATATATTTGCTCACTCTAACGCTTGAAATATGTAGAAAATGCTGTATAATACATAATATAATGTAAAAGAGAGGGAAAACTATGAAAACACCTGATATGAAAATTATCGAAAAAACAATAAATAACTTAAAGAGAAACA
This sequence comes from Ruminococcus sp., assembly GCA_045532065.1. Lineage (GTDB taxonomy): Bacteria > Bacillota > Clostridia > Oscillospirales > Acutalibacteraceae > Ruminococcoides. Next base: position 10,552 of record JAZSFG010000099.1, read on the forward strand.
ATATGCTCTCATTTTACTGCGAGACAAAAGAAGAGGCTTTAGAAAAGGTGCTCGAGTTAATGAGCGAGGGCGATACTGTCACAAACGGCGGTTCCGAAACTTTAAAACAGGTCGGCGTTATTGACGCTGTTAAAAATGGCAACTACAACTACGTTGATAGAAGTGCTGCAGAAAGTAGAGAAGAAGCAGAGGAGCTGATGCGTGAAGCATACTTTGCTGATGTTTACTTAACAAGCTCGAACGCTGTGACACAGCACGGCGAGCTTTACAACGTAGACGGAAATTCTAACCGAGTTTCTGCTATCCTTTACGGACCAAAAAGCGTAATCGTTGTATGCGGTTTCAACAAGATTGTAAAAAATTTCGACGAGGCTGTTTACAGAGTTAAGACTAAAGCCGCTCCTCCTAACACTCAGCGTCTTCACACAGGCGCTTACTGTGAAAAAGCAGGTGAGTGTCTGTCATGTGGTAGTGACGGCTCGTTTATGTGCGACGGTTGTCGTGGTGACGGTCGAATCTGCTGTAACTACGTTGTGTGTGCACAGCAGCGCCACAAAGAGAGAATCAAGGTTATCATCGTCGGCGAAGAGCTCGGATACTAATATTTAGTTTACTATGTATGCAGTCCCTTTTTTGGGGACTGCATAAACTTATCTAGACTGGTTGCTAGAATTGTCCTTGTTCTGGTTTG
>JAZSFG010000101.1:0-7437 GCA_045532065.1 Ruminococcus sp.
ATGATGATTTCTTTATACATAAATGATAACATATTTTTGTTTCAAAAAACGTATCTGGTAAAAATTGTACGTTTTCTGGTAAAATCTGCACATTTTATTTCCGGATTAGAACTATAAGATGAATTTCAGTCATTGTTCCTAAAATTTACACTTGCCATCAATCCTTTATTAAATTATATCACCATAAAATCACATTTACTATTAACATATTAAACAACTATAAAAGGTACTGTTTGTGCAAGATATAAAACAAAAAAGGCTCCCTGATGGGAGCCTCATTTTTTAAACTATGTGAAATCAACTTAATTAGTTAGACTTCTTTGTGATACGAAGGTTCTGGCGAGTTTTTCTAAGCTCTGTGAGCTGTGCTGTGATAGCATCGTCAGTCTTCTTCATGATATTTTCAACATAATCGTTGGCAGCTTTACGCATCTCAGCAGCCTTAGACTTAACCTCGTTTAAGAGCTCTGTAGCCTCAGCCTTAGCAGCGCGCATAATCTCAGATTCCTCGATCATAGCCTTCTTGCGCTCTTCAGCAGCACGGATGATGTCCTCAGCCTCTTTCTTAGCCTCAGCGATAATCTGACTTCTGTCAGCAACGATATTTTTAGCCTGTCTTACTTCAGCAGGTAATGTGTCCTGAATTTCGTCGAGGATGTCATAAATCTTCTCAGCCTCAACCATAACTTTACCACCTGTAAGCGGAACTGCTTTCGCGTCAGCTACCAGGTCCTGCAACTCATTAATAAGTTCATCCACTCTCATTTTTACTTTCCTTTCTGGTTTCCGATATTTTTTAATCGTTCATAAACTTGTGCATGTATACAGGCGGGAACAAAAAAGCTGATGTCACCGCCGAGCGAAGCAACCTGTTTGACCATAGAAGAACTCAGGTACATATACTGTGAGTCCGAGGTGAGAAACACCGTGTCAAGCTCAGGATTAAGCTTCTTGTTGGTAAGCGCCATCTGGAATTCGTACTCGAAGTCAGACATAGCACGCAGTCCCTTAACGACCGCTTTAGCTCCGCGCTCCTTAGCATAATCAGCAAGGAGTCCGGAAAAACCAACAATCTCGATATTATCAACACCGCTCAACGCTTCCTTTAAAAAAGCGATGCGCTCATCTATCGTAAAGCTCGGAGTCTTAGACATATTGACCAGTACCGCAACGATAACCTTGTCAAACATCTTAGCCGCTCTTTTAATGATATCGATATGACCTAGTGTCACCGGGTCAAAACTGCCGGGACAAATAACTGTATTTGTGTCCATAACAGCCCCCTACAAAATAATCACGAACCACTATATATAGTCTTCGTGACGATATATGCTTACCTTTATTTTACCATAGGTTCTTTGTCTGTCAAGAGTGAATTTGTAATATTTTTGTAATATTTCATCATTTAATGCACTTTCACAAATAATAACACCGGTTTTTTTCATTCTTTGTGCAACAATTGGCATAATTTCTTGTAATAATCCTTTGTTATATGGCGGGTCAAGGAAGACTATGTCGAATTCTTCCGTTGTGTTTTTTATGAAATTTACCGAATCACCATTTATAACACGGCTTAATTGTTTCAAGTTTGTAACCGCCAAATTGCGCTCAATCACCTTAATTGACGTTTTGCTCTTATCAATAAATGTAGCGTTTGCACATCCTCGCGATAAAGCCTCAATTCCCATCTGACCACAGCCTGCGAACAGGTCTAAAAAGTGTCTGCCCTCAAGCTCAAACTGTATAGCGGAGAATATCGCTTCTTTAACTTTATCGGTAGTTGGACGGACATCATCACCTTTTAAGGTCTCTAAAATTCGTCCTCTGGCTTTACCTGTAATTACTCTCATAAATTTTCCTCGCTGTGAAAATATTTATACACCGAAAGAGCGCTGTCGTGCGTCATCGACGGAGCACTCTCGAGCTCTTTTAGTGATGCTTTTTTAATGTTATCTACTGTTCTGAAGAATTTAAGCAGAGCTTTCGCTCTTTTTTCGCCTATGCCGTCGATTTTCGTCAATGTAACGGAGGTCACCGATTTCTTGCGTTTACTGCGATGGTAACTGATTGCAAATCGGTGCACCTCGTCTTGAATAGCAGTAACAAATGCAAAAACTGACTTATCCATACGAATCTCGATTTCACCCTCTTCGGATACTATCGCTCGTGTGCGGTGTTTGTCATCCTTCACCATACCGAAAAGCGGAACAGTTATGCCGATATCATCGAGCACAGCTTTTACTGCGCTGACCTGACCTTTACCACCGTCGAGTAAAATCAAATCAGGCATTCTCGCAAAACCGCTGTTTGCGTTTTCACTCTCTTCTTTTGCCTTTTTATATTCAGAAAAACGACGTTCTAAGACTTCTGCCATAGAAGCGTAGTCGTCCTGTCCGTCAAAGCCTTTTATCTTAAACTTTCTGTACGCGGATTTTTTCGGCTTTCCGTTTTCGAAGACAATCATACCTGCGACATTTTCACTTCCCGAAGTGTTTGAAATATCGTAAGACTCGATGTAGTGCGGAATCTGTGATAGGCCGAGCATATCCTTGAGTGCTTCGAGCACAGCGTACTGCTTACCCACTACACCGCTTTGCTGTCCGAGTGACTCGTAAGCGTTTTGCAGGCACATATTAACAAGGTGCTTTTGCTCACCGATTTTCGGCACAGTAATATACACCCTGTTCTTTCGTTTTTCTGTAAGCCACTGTTCTAAAATTTCAGCGTCTTCAATCTCGCTGTCGAGCAGTATACGTTTCGGAACATCGTTACGAAGAGTGTAGTAACTGAGTACAAACTCCTGTCGCACGTTGCTCTCGTCAAGTGGGACATCAATAATAAAGTTTTCTCTATCAAACAGTCTGCCACCGCTGAAGCGGAACACTTCAAACGAGCCTTTTTTTGAGTCGCTTGCGTACGCGATAATGTCCTGTTCTTCGAGTGAAGTATTAACAACCTTCTGTTTATCGCGCATTTTCTTTATAGACGCAATCTGGTCCCTGAGTTTTGCTGCACGCTCAAAATCCATATTATCAGATGCTTGAATCATTTTTTCAGTAAGCACCTTTATAGTCTGTGCATCCGAGCCTTTCAAAAAGTTTAAGGCTTCTTCAACGCTTTCGTTATAATCACTGAGCTTAACTTTACCTGTACACAGCGCACAGCACTGCTTTATGTGGTAATTAAGACACGGTCTGCCTTTTCTGAAATCTTCAGGAAAACGGCGGTTGCACGTCGGAAGCTTAAAGATTTTCTGTGCCTGCTCGATACTGTTTTTTACGTAATAACTGCTCTTGTACGGGCCGATGTACGTCGCGTTGTCATCGCATTTCTGCAAAGCGTATGAGATACGTCTGTACGGCTCGTTTGTTACCTTTATATAACTGTAGCCTTTGTCATCCTTTAAAAGGATATTATACTTCGGGGTGTGCTGTTTTATGAGACTGCACTCCAAAATCAGCGCCTCGAACTCCGAGTCTGTGATGATGTACTCAAAGTCAAAGACATTTTCGACCATTCTACGTACTTTATCAGCGTGGTTATTCTGTGAACCGAAATACTGTGAAACTCGGTTTTTCAGCGCTTTTGCTTTACCGATATAGATAATATCACGGTTTTTGTTTTTCATTATATACACACCCGGAGAAAGCGGAAGCGACATCGCTTTTTTTCGAAGTTCTTTCAGCTTTTCGTTCACAAAACTCACCTACCTTTTCTACAAATTATCTCAGTTTAAATATAAAATAAAATTAAAGGTTTGTAAAGCAAAATAAAAAAGGCGGAAAAAACTTCCGCCTTTAATACACAAAATATCCAAATAAAATTACTCAGCAAAGCCTGTTTCAACTAAAGCAACAAGACCCTCAACAGCCTCGTGCTCGTCTGAACCGTCAGCGTAGATAGTGATTGTAGTACCACCGATAATACCGAGTGATAACACACCGAGAAGGCTCTTAGCGTTAACTTTTCTTTCGTCCTTCTCTACCCAAACAGTTGATTTGAACTCGTTAGCTTTCTGAATGAAAAATGTTGCAGGACGAGCGTGAAGACCAGCTTTGTTCTGAACTAATACTTCCTTTGTGTACATTCTAATACCCTCTCTTACTTTGCAAAATAAATTGTTTACCAAGATTAATCTCAAACAGGGATTCTGTTCGATTATTGTTATTATATCCACAAAAAACGGCAAGGTCAACTATGAAAAACCATTTTTGTTTTGATACATAACAAGTAATTTTTTACAAACTTGTTATTTGTGCAAATGTGCTAAAATGTTGAAAAATATTTGTGCTTAGCACACAAGGAGCGAGGGCAAAAAATGACATTTTCCGCATTAAATGGTCATTCCTTTGCGTCACTTTCGTCGATGATACTCTGAGCAAGCTCAAGTTCTTTGTCGGTTAAATCAGCAGTTTTAATCATATCAGGACGCTTTTTCGCGGTGTTTATAATACTCTGCTCTCTACGCCACTTGTCAACATTTTCGTGGTGACCGGATAAAAGCACCTGTGGCACTTCTCTGCCTCGCCACACCTGTGGGCGAGTGTACTGCGGGTACTCTAGCAGTCCGTCGTAGTGGCTCTCTTTAGTAAAACATTCGTCTTCAGAAAGCACACCCTTTTCCATACGCGCAAGCGCATCAACAAAAACAAGAGTCGGTAATTCGCCACCTGTCAGCACATAATCACCGATTGAAATCTCTTCGTCAACAAGCTCATCAATCACACGTTGGTCAACACCCTCGTAGTGACCGCACAGCACACAGATGTTGTTGTGCTTTTCGCTGATGTCGATAAGTTTCTTCTGATTAAGCACGTTACCTTGCGGAGACATATATACAAAATACGGCTTTTCGTCGAGATTCTTGCATATATCTTCGAAACACAGCGCAATCGGCTCGGTCATCATGAGCATACCTTTACCGCCACCGTACGGTGCATCGTCAACGTGTCTGTGTTTATCAAACGCAAATTCCCTAAGCTGGTGACAGTTGATCTCGAGCACGCCTTTTTTCTGTGCTCTGCCGATAATCGACTCAGAAAGAACCGTCTCCATCATCTCAGGAAACAGAGTTATTATATCAATCCTCATCGGAGAACAATCCTTTCATAGGAGTAATAGAAAGCTTGTTGCCTTCTATGTCTATTTCATCTACGATATCAGGGATAGCAGGGATGTAGTACATTTTATCGTCCTCGCCTTTCATCTCGTAAACGTCGTTCGAGCCTGTACGCAGGACATCTTTGACTACTCCGTAAACTTTACCTGTATTTGAATCCACAACCTCAAGACCGATTAAATCCTGTACGAAATTCACGCCCTCTTCGAGCTTGATGTCACTTCGTTTTATATAGAGAATCTTACCTCTTAATGTATCAGCCTGCTCTATGGTTTCAATGCCAGGAATTTTAGTAAGCACCATATTTTTGTGCGCACGCGACTTAACTTTCACCTTTTCTGCGCCCTCGTTGAAGTAAAGCGTCTTAAACTGTGCTAAAAACTGCGGAGAATCGCACCAGCACTCAACACGCATTTCGCCTCTTACTCCGTGTGTACCGACAATTTTACCGCCTTCTAAGAATTCTTTTACCATAATTTTCACCTGTAATTCAGATTTCAAAGTGATTTTATCACACCAGAACAAAATAGTAAAGCACAAAAGAAAAAGCGGTGCAAAATGCACCGCAGGTTTCTTTGCGTTATTAGTCGATTTCGACCATGATTTTTTCGTTGCTACGGATAGCAGCACTGCGTGCAACAGTACGGATAGCTTTCGCGATTCTGCCCTGTTTGCCGATGATTCTGCCCATATCGTTTTCAGCAACGTGGATGTGGTATACGACTGTGCCCTCTTCGTTAGGGTCGTCCTGTGTAACAGAAACCTTATCAGGCTCTTCAACAAGACCTTTCGCAATCGTTAAAAGTAACTCTTTCATTAAAACAGTTTCCTTTCAAAAATTAAAGAATGCCGTTCTTCTTGAAAAGGTTCTTTACTGTGTCTGTTGGCTGTGCACCCTTAGCGATCCACTCTTTTACCTTGTCAGCGTCAACTTTAACTTCTGATGGCTCTGTGAGTGGGTTGTATGTGCCGATTTCCTCGATGAAACGACCATCTCTTGGGTATCTTGAGTCAGCAACAACGATTCTGTAGAAAGGTGACTTCTTAGCGCCCATTCTTCTTAATCTGATTTTTACCATTTTTTGTTCCTCCAATATATTGTTATTTTATATTTATTTACCAATGTAAATTATTGGCATTAAAGACTTTGTAAATTCCCCTTAAAATCCAGGGAAACCGCCGCCACCCATCGGTGGCATCGGGCCGCCAAGACCCGGAAGATTTCTCATTTTCTTGCCTTTTTTCGAACCTTTTGTGAACTGTCTCATCATTTTCTGAGTCTGTTCGAGCTGTTTGATAAGACGGTTGACTTCCTCAACAGAGCGTCCGCTACCTGCAGCGATTCTGCGCTTTCTGGACGGATTGATAAGCGATGGTTTTTCACGCTCTTCTTTTGTCATTGAGAGGATAATCGCTTTGCACCAGTCAATCTGTCGGTCGTCGATATCAACATCGTCGAGCTTATTACCCATACCAGGAAGTTTCGAAAGAATACCTTTGATAGGACCCATATTCTGAATCTGCTCAAACTGGTCGAGCAGGTCGTTGAAGTCCATTTTATTCTTCATCATCTTGTCGGCGAGTTTCTCTGCCTTTTTCTGGTCGAGTTTCTGCTCAGCTTCTTCGATAAGAGAGAGCACGTCGCCCATGCCTAAAATTCGACTTGCCATTCTGTCAGGATGGAAAGGTTCTAAATCCTCGAGCTTTTCGCCTGTACCTGAGAACTTAATAGGACGGCCTGTAACAGCTTTTACTGACAGCGCAGCACCGCCTCGGGTATCACCGTCGAGCTTAGTAAGAATAACACCAGTGATATCGAGAAGCTCGTTGAATGTCTTTGCGACATTAACTGCGTCCTGACCTGTCATTGAGTCGATAACGAGGAGCACCTCGTCAACTTTGACCTCAGATTTGATGTTTTTGAGCTCATTCATAAGCTCTTCATCAATATGGAGTCGGCCCGCGGTATCGAGGATAACGATATCGTTGCCGTAATCTCTTGCGTGTTTAATCGCTTCTTTAGCAATTTTCACAGGATTTTCCTGTCCCATTTCGAAAACAGAAACCTCCGCTTTTTTACCGACAACCTTCAGCTGTTCAATAGCCGCAGGACGGTAAATATCACAGGCAACCAGAAGTGGTCTATGGTTCTGCTTTTTCAGGTGGAGCGCAAGCTTACCCGAGTGGGTAGTTTTACCGGCACCCTGAAGACCGCACATCATAATGACTGTCGGCGGTTTTGACGAGAAGTTGAGTCTTGCGTTTTCAGCGCCCATTAAAGCGGTGAGCTCCTCGTTAACAATTTTTATAACCATCTG
>JAZSFG010000106.1:0-8997 GCA_045532065.1 Ruminococcus sp.
TTTTGTCTGCATCAACAGGCGGAGGACACAAAAGAGCAGCAAATGCGCTGAAAACATACATATGCGAGCACGACGAAAACGCAAAGGTTGACGTCGTCGATACTCTCGAGTACTGCTCATCACTTTTAAATAAAACCGTGACCCTCGGCTACAAGTCAATTGCAAAAAACGTCCCTGAGCTTTACGGCACTTTCTACAAATCTTCTGACAAAGAGTCAGCTCTCTCGGATCTTGTCGCAACATTCACCACTCAGTTTGCGAAAAAGCTCCTACCGCTTTTGGAAGAATACAAGCCTGATATTGTTGTTACTTGTCACGCGTTTTCGTCAAATATGATGTCTGTATTAAAAAGCGCGTACGATGTGACTGTCCCTGTCGTGTCCATCATCACCGACTATATGCCACACCGCGCATACATCGGCGACCACATCGATGTGTACATCACCGCGAGCAAAGACACAGCCGACAACTTAGCAAAGAAGTACAATGTCGACAAACGCAGAGTGTTTCCTTTGGGTATGCCGATTCTCGAGCGTTTTTACAACTACGACGAGAGCAAAAAGGACGAAACCTATGAGTCTCTCGGATTTTCGAAAGATAAGCCTACAGTGCTGATTATGGCGGGTAGCTTCGGAGTGACCGATATCCTCAAAATCTACGAAAACCTCGTTGAGATTGACCTAGACTACCAGATTATCGTAATCACCGGCAAAAACAAGCGGCTCTACGACGCTTTCGAAAAACTGCTCAATCGAAATATCAAAGAGTTCGAGACACAGGACTTTTCGCAGATTTTCACTAACTTGAGCGATATAAATGTCGCAAAAATTTTATACGAACACAGCGAACAGCTCAGACAGGAAATCAGCGCAAAGCTCAACAAAACCTTCCGTCGTTCAACCGACAAAACAAAGCCGACACAGCTTTTCTATTTCATCGACAACGTCGAGGATTATATGCACATTTCTGATTTGATTATCACAAAACCGGGCGGACTCACAACGAGCGAAAGTTTAGCGTGCAACCTCCCGATGGCTGTGTTCAAAGCTTTTCCGGGACAGGAAGCGCAAAACGCAGACTTCCTCGTTCAAAAGCAAGCCGCTATAGTGCTCGAAAAAGGCAGTAAAGGCACATCTCAGATAGAAGACCTGCTGTCACATCCTGAAAAGCTCGCACAGATGAAAGAAAACTGCAAAAACTGTGCGCTGTCGCACTCTACAGAGCGAATCTACTCGCTTTTGTGTGACATCCACAAAACCCACACAAAAAATAAAGAAAACTAATTCTCAATAACTCTTACTGCAAGCGCCGTAATGTCGTCATCGTGACCGTCATTACGGCGTTTTATTGCTTCATCGACAACAGCCTGCGACAACTCCTCCATACTTTTATCTCCCCACGACATAAAGAGTTTTTCTATCCATTTGTCGTCTCCAAAAAGCGCACCGTCACTTATCATCAATATCATATCACCATCACTCAGCGTTATATCCTCTTTTGCAAACTGCACTTCGTTTAATATACCGACAGGTAAGCTCTGCATATCCTTTCTGTAGAGCTTTGAATTCTTTTTCACATAAGTTGTGCAGGCTCCTGCTTTATTAATCTGCGCTTTACCGCTGAAGAGATTAAAGTCTACTACATCTAAGGTTGCTAACGACTCCTCGTCACTTTTTATCATTAAAGACGAGTTTACAACCGCGAGTGAACAATCGTACGAAAGCCCTGCTTTAAGGAGTTTTGACATAATGCTAACCGCCATATTCGAGTCCACCGCCGCACTACCGCCCGTACCCATTCCGTCGGACAGTATAAGCACCGTACTACCCAGACCGTTGTTAAAATAATTTATACAATCACCGCACAACTCGCCGTTATTAAAAACGTGTTGCGAAGAGCCTATCTGCAAATCGTACATAGGACGCTCGCACAAAGTAAGCCTCAATCTGTCACCCTCGTATACAATAGACGGCGACTCAAAGCGTCTGCCACATACTCGGGAGATTTCATTTGTCACCTGACTTTTTGAGATATTCGTTTTCGGGGTGACGATTAGCTGTGCTTCGACAACCATTCCTTTCCCTCTTGAGTGCCGACAGCTACAGTCAATCACGCACAGCGAAAGCGTCGACAAAGCCTCTGTCACCGCGTCCGAGAGCTGTGAGTCATATCGCTCGTACTCGCAAAACTCCTCTGATAAGTCGTACAGAATATCCGACAAACCCGCAAACTGTGACGCTACCACCGAACGCACTTGTGCAATACGTCGGTCAGCTGCTTCGCACTGTAAAAACTCATTGTAGCTGCTCGTTATGCTCTCTGCAAGCTCTCTCGTGCGACAGCATTTTTTCTTGAAATTCTCTTCGATATCTTTTTCTTTTACACTTCCGTTTTCTTTTAAAATCGGAGTAAGTTTGTGTAAATCTTCGTTAGTCAGCTCCTTGCATTTTTCGAAACAATAGTACCTCATTCCGCATTTTGAACACGTAATAGAGGTTGCATTATCAAACACCCACTGAGCGTTTGGGGTATACATACGGCTGAGTTTGTCCGACACGGAATTTACGCACGAGCTCACATTAGAAAGCGTTTTTGATGCAAAAGAAAGCCTCATCGTCAGTGCTCTTCTTACAGCGTCATTGTCACCGCTGTCTGAAGAGGAAGAAAAAACATTACTTACAAAACTGCCAAGCGATTTCGGTAAAACCAAAAACACTGTGGCAGCGATAACTGTTTCCACGAAAATCGCAAAAACAATTTCCGTATCATTTGTAGAAAAAGAAAGAGTGACGTTGCACACAAGCATAGAAAGTGCGACCGCAAGTTTACCGAGTGGCGAAAACAAGCCTCCCATCAATCCACCAAAAGCAAATCCTGCACACAGAAACATCAGCTCGTTTGAACTCAGCGAAAACACGATACCCGTCGCGACACCAGCGATACATCCGCCCGAAACCGAACCGTAACGCGCACAAAAAAGCACGACGAGCACCGCGATTATTCTGCCGACAGATATGTATCCGAATGTAAAAGCGGACAGCGATAAAAGCAGAATACACGACGTCATTACAATACACGCAAGCTCCTGTGACGATAGCGAAAACAGACTTTTTTTGCCTGAAAAAAGCGTCACAGTCCGCCCCATAAAGTATGCACCGGCAGCAGATAGTGTCGCTTCCATTAAACACATTGACACCTGTGTCACCTCGCTCGCACTCGAAAAAGTCAGCGCAAGCGAAGTGATGAAAACAGGCACAAAAGCCACAACACTCGGAAAAAATCTGCTTTGTGATACCTTCTTAAACTCGTTTAATACCCATCGTAATGCTCCAATCGAGATGATAACCGCTATGTACCGAAAGCTGTCGAGTGGATTCCGTATAAGATAGCCGATTACACATCCGATAAGCCCAGAGGGCATATATATAAAAGGGACAGCCGCCGAAAACGACGCACCAAAAGGCGACATTTCGCCGAACAGCGCTCCTTTTGAGACTAAAAGCCCGCTTATAAAATACGTAATGTGTAGCATCACTTCACGCAGAACGGACACTGAATTTTCACTTAATTCATTTCTTTTTCTGACAAGTTCGCGATAAGCCATATTTAACTTCCTTTTCTTTAAGTGCCTATATTATAAAGGACAAGCTCACACGCTTTTGTCGCTGTTTGTTTGTATTTTTGTGTTTTGTTTTGTAAATAAAGTTGCGTAAATACACAAAAAGAAAAACCGACTGAAATCTCAGTCGGTTTTGCTGTTTAATTTATTATTTTGCTTTTAAAACTGCTGTTGACATAGGAGGCATTTTGAGAACGCCTTTGCTGAATGTAACGTTCCAGTTTTCAGGATTTTCGTCGTAATCCTCGGCGTTTGTAGCTACACAACCACCGCGAAATTCTGCGTTATTAAGCATTTCGTCTGTGATTTCGAGCTCTTTTACTTCATCACCGCCGTAGTGGATAACAAGAAGTGTTTCACCCTCGTACTCGATGTAGTATCCGCCTAAGTAAACGTCGTCAGACTCTAAAGTCTCTGTGATGTTACCGCGAGCAATTTCAGGGTTCTGGTTCTTGAGTCTGATGATTCTGCGGTAAGCATTAAGCAGGCTGTTCTCGTCAGCAAGCTGCTGTTTAACACCGCCGAGCTCGTTAGGCTCAACCTCAGCAACACCGTTTACGTATATGTTAGGGAGGTTGTCGTTATCCCAAATCATAGCTGTTCGGAAAGAAGCGTCGTTTGTGGTATTAGGTGCTTCGATACCGATTTCTTCGCCGTAGTATGTGAACGAGTTACCAGGTGAGAGCAAGTAAAGCTGAGCCGCAAACTTCTGCTCGAATGTGTCTAATGTGTTAGATACACGAGCCATATCGTGGTTTGTGAGGAAGTTAGCGTTGATTGCTGTCTCGCTACGCTTTTTGATATTGTCGTTGTATCTCTTAAGGCCTGCAACAAATGACTTAGTCTGACCGTTACGGCCTGTCATAATGTAGTCACCTGTAGTTGTAGCGAATTTGAAGTTAAAGAAGCTGTCGATGCCTGAAGTGTACTGGTCGTAAATAATACCTGCGCTCTCCCAGTCTTCACCTACCATATAAACATCAGGGTTGTAGCCTTGAGCCATATCGTAGAACCATGTCATAAACTCGATACCGTCTGTGTTAGCGTCAGCAAAGTACTTAACAGCGTCAAGTCTGAAGCCGTCTACACCTCTGTCGAGCCAGAACTTAACAACCTCTTCGAAGTACTCTCGAGTACCTTCGTAAGAGAGGTTCCAGTCAGGCATTTCACCCGAGAACTGACCTTCGTAGAAGTAGTTTGAGTCAGTAACCTTACGGTTGTGAGTCATAGTTGCGCCTTTGTTGAAGTTGTAATATCTGGCATATCCGTCCTCTTTACCAGCTCGAAGTTCATCGCAAGCTTTGATAAAGTATGGGTGGTTTGACGCACTGTGGTTTACAACGAGGTCGATAACAACAGCGATACCACGCTTGTCACACTCTTTGATAAACTTGTCGAAAATTTCGAGTGTACCGAATTCAGGGTCGATATCAAAGTAATCTTCAACGTTGTACTTGTGATATGAATATGATGGCATCATCGGAGAAAGCCAGATACCGTCAACGCCGAGGTCGTCGCCTGTGTCAGGGTCACCGTCGTTTAAGTAATCGAGCTTTGAGATAATACCCTCGAAATCGCCTGTTTCGTCGCCGTTTGAGTCACAGAAAGAACCAATCCAGATCTGGTAGTATGTTCTGTACTTGTCTTCTGATTTTAAAACCTTGTTTGTTTCAACAGGGTCACCACTTGTCGAACAACCGCACAGCACAAGTGAAAGTGCGATACAGACAACAAGTATAGCAGCAATAATTTTTTTCATAATATCAATCCTTTTTGTTTGTTTCTTTAAAATAAACCTACACAGAAAGTATATCATAAATTACAAAAACTGCAACCTTTTTATGCTAAAAAAAGAGGCATCCAAAAGGATGCCTCAGTTGAGTGTTTTGATTCAGGGCTAGCTTAACCCTTAACGCCACCTGCTGTAACGCCTTCAACGTAGTAACGCTGCATGAACAGGAACAGGATGGAAATTGGAACGGCAACGATAACGGAACCAGCGAGGAAGCGCTTGAAGTAGTTAACCTTGAACTCAAGCGATACCATTGTCTGAAGACCGATAGCAACCGTGTAGTTATTACGCATATCACCCATGATGATTTTTGCGAGAATGAAGTCAGTCCATGGACCGATAAATGATGTCAGAACTGTGTAAACAACGATAGGTTTTGACATCGGAAGAATAATCTTCCAGAAAATCTGGTTACGGGTAGCACCGTCGATTGTCGCAGCTTCGTCGAGCGCTCTAGGAATTGTATCGAAGAAGCCCTTCGAAATCTGGTAACCTAAACCTGCACCGGCAGAGTAACAGATTACAAGTGCGAGCAGTGTCTGTGTAAGACCCATAGCTTTTAAGAGATAGTAGATAGCAATCATTGTCATAAAGCCAGGGAACATACCTAAAATCATACCGATGTTGATAAGAGGCTTTCTAGCTTTAAATCTCAGACGTGAGAAGCTGTAACTTACCATTAAAACAGCGAGTGTAGAAATGATACAGCTGAATACAGCTACAATGAATGTGTTAGCAAACCAACGTGGGAAGTTGAGTGTTGCAGTATCTGTGAAAAGTTCGATGTAGTTTTTGAATGAATATGTCTTTGGTAATAAGTAGGATACTGTAGCAAGACCCTCGTCTCTGAATGAGTGGAGTACGAGATATACAAGCGGAGAGATCCAGATAAGACCAAGAATAAGAAGAACTGCGTAAATGAAAATATTCGAGAGGGTTCTCCTAAGCTTATAACTTCTAATCATGAGAATTCCTCCTCGTTCTTAGCAGATTTTGTAAGATTGAATGTTACAAGTGAAAGTGTTGCACAAACAATGAATACAAGGATACCAACGGCAGCAGCAAGGTTGTAGTCCTGAGAGTTCATAGTGAGCTTGAACAGCCATGTAACAAGAAGGTCAGTATAACCGGCCTGATACAGGTTCTCAGTCATAGGAGCACCGTTAGTTAAGAGATAGATAACGTTAAAGTTGTTAACGTTACCGATGAAGTTAGTGATGAGGTAAGGAGTTGTAACGAACAGCATGTATGGTAATGTGATGCTGAAGAAACTTCTTACAGGGCCTGCGCCGTCGATAGTAGCACTTTCGTACAGGTCAGCAGGGATATTCATAAGAATACCGGATGTGATAAGGATTGTGTATGGAATACCAATCCAGCAGTTGATTACGATAACTGTAACACGGGCAATCAGCGGCGTCGAGTTCAGGAACTTAATACCCTTGTCGACAATACCTAAGCTGATAAGTAATACGTTAACAGCGCCGTCTTCCTGGAGCATCTGGTTCATAAGCAGAAGTGTTACGAACTGTGGTACAGCAACTGTGATAACGAAAAGTGTTCTCCACAGAGCCTTAAGTTTGATGCCCTTTTTATTTATCATAAGAGCTAAAATCATACCGCCTAAGTAGTTTAATACTGTAGCGAAGATAGCCCAGATAATTGTCCATTTTGTAAGTTCAACGAATGTTGCACCCTTTGAAGCACCCTCTGTTAAAGCGAAAATCTCAGAGAATGTGTCAAAGCCTACCCAAGTGAACAGCTTACCAGGAGCAAGATGAGCCTTGTTGTAGTTTGTGAATGCGATCAGGATCATGAATATCAGCGGCAGAATTGTGAATGCCGAGATAGTAAGAGTCGGGAACGCAAGAAGGGTGATGTGGAATTTCTTGTCAAAGAGGTCTTTGACTTCTTCCTTAAAGCTGACAGGCTTCTCGCCTGCAGCAACTGTCTGCTGTACTTTGTATGCAGACTTTGTGTTAGCAAAATAAATAGCTAAGAAAATACCTGTAAGTACGATAGTAAGAACGCCGTACAGAAGGATGAGCATGGAGTTATCGCCTGCCATAAGCTCGTAACCGCCTGTTGCCGGGTTGAGCTGGAAGCCCTGCTCTACATTACCGAGAGTCGGGAATTTCTTTAAGTAACCCCAGCCGAAGAATACTATGTACGCGATGTACGCAATCTCAATCAGGAAGAAGAGTAAGCCCTTTATAACCTGACCTTTAGAGATATTACCTACACCCATGAATAAGTAAGATAATTTAGTTGCCCAGTCACCTTTGATAAATCTGGTCACAAAACCTGCAACCGCCTTACCGATGCCAACAAAGAAGTTAGCGATAAACTTGCCGATAGTAACGAAGAAACCTACGAATTTCTTCGGAAAAGCTTTTAAAGCGGAGCTGAATTTGAACCAAAAACTCTGGAAAGGATTGAGCTGCATATAATCAATATATTTCATCAGTTCACTTCCTCAATGTCGCATGCAAGTATTGTGGAAGCAAATACTTGCATCCAAAACACCACATTTTTAAATGTGCGGTCAGACAGCCAAAAGGCTGCCTGACCTAATTATTAGTTTAATCTAAAACAATTAAATAAGTATAAGACAAAATTATTCGTCTCTGATGTTAGCGATTGTCTTGTCTAAGAGAGTTGTGAGAGTCTCTGTGTCGTACTTACCGTCTTCTTTGAAGAGGCTGTTACCGAGTGTACCCATTGGATCCCAGAATGTAGAAGCAATGTTTACCTGTGGTACAGAGTTAGCTGACTGCTCAAGGATAGCTGAGATAGCTGGGTTGTTCTTAACGATCTCAGACTCAGCAGCAGCTGTGTTTGAAGGACCCCAAGAGAGCTTCTCTGCACGCTCGAGCTGGCAAGCTTCGCCAGAGAGGTAGTCAGCGAGGAGCTGAGCAGCGTTAGGGAACTTAGACATAGCGTTTACACCGATGAGCTTGTAACCGTGCATTGAAACGATTGGCTTAGCTTCGCCGTTAACTGTGATTGTTGGGAGCTTAGCAGCGCCGTAGTTGTCGCCTAAGATCTTAGCAACTGTAGCAGCGTTCCAGCTACCGTCAACACCAGCAGCTACTGTAGATGGATCTTCAGCAAGACCAGCAGAAATCTTATCTGGTGATGTAGCGAAGAAGATATCATCGTACTCGTGGAAGAGCTTAGCAAAAGCTTCGAGAGTAGCAACTACTTCAGCTTCGTCGTAGTCGTTGAACTTCTGAACGTCGCCGTCTTCACCTTCGAGACCTTCAATTGTGAGGCCGCCTGTGAATGGGAACATACATGAGTAGAAGCCGTTACCACCGTCTACGATGAACTTCTTACCAGCCTTACGGCAAGCTTCGAATACGCCCTCAAGAGTCTGAGCATCTTCGTCAGATACTAAGCTCTTGTCATATACGAGGTAGTAACCGTTGTCGCCTGTTTCTGGGTAAGCGAGAAGGATGTCGTTTAATGTAGCAGCGTTGATAGAAGCTTCAGAGTTTCTAGCTGTAACGTCTGCTGCGATGTTTGTGTTAACTGGCTTGATAACGCCTGCATCATTGGGTCTGTTGAGCTGGTCGCATGCAAA